>JABMRW010000105.1 GCA_013202445.1 Deltaproteobacteria bacterium
GTTGGCGATAATCCCCTTATGCCATTTAATGTCTTCAGGGTTGACCTCGGGCACTACCAGAGGCACCTTGGTCTCCATCCGGAAGGCCGAGCTATTATCAACCACCACCGCCCCGGCCTGGGCGGCTAAAGGTGAAAAGTAGCGGCTTATCTCCGCCCCCGCCGAAAATAGGGCGATATCCACGTCCTTAAATGAGGCGGTCGCCGTTTCCTTGACCACCAGCTCACGGTGGTTGACAAAAAGCTTCTTACCCGCCGAGCGGTCGGATGCCAGGAGCTCAATGGAATTCATGGGGAAGTCCCGCTGCTCCAGTACCTTGATGAACTCCTGCCCCACCAGCCCGGTAGCGCCGACTACGGCTACTTTATATCCCTTCATGGCTCTTTCTCCAGACCAAGTAGAGTCTCCAGGCCATAGACCAGTCCCTTGTGCTTGACCACTCCTCTGATAGCCAGCATGACCCCGGGCATATAACACTCACGCCCGATAGTGTCATGCCGTATTTTCAGCGTTTGCCCCGCCCCGCCCAGGAGCACCTCCTGGTGAGCCAGCAGACCGGGCAGGCGCACACTGTGAATACTGATACCTTCAACCTGTTCCCCCCGCCCGGCTGAAGTTTTACCCTCCGGGGTGGAGAACGGTTTGCCCCTGGCTTTGGCCATAGCCCTGGCGGTGGAAAGGGCTGTCCCCGAAGGCGCATCAGCCTTCAGGTGGTGGTGCAGCTCTATAATCTCGGCAAAGTCAAAGTATTTGCCGGCTATCTTGGACAGGTGCATCATCAGCACCGCGCCCAGAGCAAAGTTGGGCACCACCGCCACTCCTACCCCCCTGGCCTGTGCCAGGCGGTCAATCTCTTTAATATCGTCACCGGTAAGCCCGCTGGTGCCTATCACCAGGTTAACCCCCCGTTCGGCTGATAGGCGCACCGCCGGCATCACGGCACTGGCTGTGCTGAAATCCACCACCACCTCCGGACGTGCGGCGCTGATAATCTCATCAAGGTTCTGGGAGAGGGGCACCGTGCCCGAGCCGTCGGGCAGAGGCAGCTTCTTCTCAGCCGCCTTAATATCCACCGCCCCCACTAGCTGCATGTCGGGCTCACGGCACAGGGCATCGATTAGTGTCTGCCCCATTCTGCCTAGGGCGCCGTAAACAGCTACCTTTATCGGATTCATCACCTGGGTCCTCTATTTGGTCCTCTATTATGATAATTTCCCTTGTTCTGGGGAGGGCGGGAATCACTTCTCTTAAAGGGGTAGTCTTTAGACGGCCCCTCCTGTGTTCTGTCTCCGGCCGCCTGATCTGAATTATCTAACACCGCCCGCCTTGACAGGTTTACCCGGCCCATGTCGTCAATGCCGATTACCTTAACCGTTACCTCATCGCCGATATTAACTTCATCCTCGACTCTGGCTACCCGGTAGTCGGCCAGCTCGCTGATATGGACCAGCCCATCCTTACCGGGGGCAATCTCCACCATAGCGCCGAAGTTCAATATCCGTGACACCTTTCCCGTGTAGACGGTGCCGACCTCTATCTCCTTGGTTAGACTTTCGATAATAGCAATGGCCTTTTTGGCGGATTCCTCATTAACTGCGCCGATAATCACCGTGCCGTCGTTATCAACATCGATAGTCGTCTTGGTTTGCTCAATAATTGCCCTTATGGTTTTACCGCCGGTGCCGATAACAGCGCCGATCTTACTCGGGTCTATGGTTACCTTGTACATTCTGGGTGCGTATTTGCTCAACTCGGGCCGGCTGGTGCTGATGGTCTGCTGCATCTTTTCAAGGATGAACAGGCGGGCCTGCCGGGCCTGGGGCAGCGTCTCGGCCACCACTTCCAGGCTGACGCCCTTGAGCTTGGTATCCATCTGCATGGCGGTGATACCCTTGTCCGTTCCGGCTATTTTAAAGTCCATATCGCCGTAGTTATCCTCTATGCCCTGGATGTCGGTTAAGACCACATGCTTACCGTCATCACCGGTGACCAGCCCCATGGCTATGCCGGCGACGGCGGCTGTGGTCGGTATGCCGGCGTCCATCAGGGAAAGGCTGGAGGCGCAGACACTGGCCATAGAGGTACTGCCGCTGGAGCTCAAGACCTCGGAGACTAATCGTATGGTGTAGGGGAAGTCCTCGGCTTTGGGCAGTATCGGCTCGATGGCCCGCTCGGCCAGGGCGCCGTGCCCGATTTCACGCCTCCCCGGCGACCCGACGCGCTTGGTCTCGCCGCTGGAGAAGGGAGGAAAGTTGTAGTGGTGGATAAAACGTTTCTTCTCCTCAATGCCCAGCCCGTCCAGGGGCTGTTCCTTGGCTGCCGGGCCCAGGGTGGTAATAGCCAGGACCTGGGTCTGCCCCCGGGAAAACAGGGCCGAGCCGTGGGTGCGGGGCAGCAGCCCTACCTCGCAGCTTATGGGACGGACATCGGTTAAGCCGCGTCCGTCGATACGCTTATGCTTCTCAAGCAGGTTACCCCTTATTTCCGCCCTGATTTTGGCATCAAGGGCGGCGTTGATATCTGCTTCCGGGAATTTTTCGGCCAGCTTTTCCAACAGCTCTTTTTTAAGCTGGCTCATCTCCTCTTCCCGCTGTGACTTTTCCGTCTGGCCTAATGCCCGGGCAAGCTTTTCATCAGTTATCGGTGTAATTGCCGCAAGCGCTTCCGGGTTGACCTCGCTTACCGGCGCTTCTACCTTCGGCTTGCCGTGGGCCTGCTGGAGCTGCTCCTGGAGCTGGATAATAGGCTGGTTGGCCTGGTGGCCGAATTCTATACCTTTAAGCACGATATCCTCCGGCGCCTCGTTGGCTCCGGACTCTATCATGACTATGGCCTCTTTGGTGCTGACCACTATAAGGTCAAGCTGGCTATCTTTAAGCTGGGCCATGGTCGGGTTCAATACCATTTCGCCGTTGATATAGCCCACGTGAACGGCGCTCACCGGGCCGGCAAACGGTACCGGCGATATTGACAGTGCCGCCGAGGCGCCGATAACGGCCAGTATATCGGGGTCATTTTCCTGGTCGGCGGAAAGTACGGTAATGATAACCTGAATATCGTTGCGCCAGGCCTTGGGGAAAAGCGGGCGTAGCGGGCGGTCGGTAAGGCGGCTGGCTAAGGTCGCATCCTGGCTGGGGCGCCCCTCCCGGCGGATAAATCCGCCCGGGATCTTACCGGCGGCGTAAAGCCTCTCCTCGTAGTCGATGGTCAGAGGCAGAAAATCCACGCCTTCCCGTGGCTCTTGGCTGGTGCAAACGGTAACCAGGACTACGGAATCCCCGTAGCGGGCGGTTACCGCCCCCCCCGCCTGTCCGGCTAGCTTGCCGGTGTCGATAGTAAGCTTTCTACCACCGACCTCAGATTCAAAAGAATTTGATGTCACCAATGGTTCCTCCTCCGCTTCAATCTTTACTTACGCAGCCCGAGTTGTGCAATCAGGTTGCGGTAGCGATCAACATCTTCCCGGCGGAGGTAGGCAAGCAGTCTCCTTCTTTGTCCCACCAGCTTAAGTAGCCCGCGCTGGGTGTGAAAATCGTGCCGGTTGGCCGCCATGTGGGAGGTCAACTGGTTTATCCTTTCGGTGAGCAGGGCTACCTGAACCTCGGTCGAGCCGGTGTCTCCTTTATGAAGCTCGAATTTATTTACTATTTCTGTCTTTTGCTCTTTTTCCAAGTTATATCCCTCTGTATTTGATGATATTTAATGGTACTATAAAACAACAGATTATAACATAACTCGAGGCGGCTGTAAATCAGTTACGGTCGTTTACCTGTAGCGCTGCCCCCCGCCCCCCTTTAACAGTTCTCTTTTTCCCCATACCCACCCGCCCAACAAGGCTTTGCATCCAGAACTATTTCCCCACCCACATTTTATATCTTTTCCCGCCCGCCGCCCTTAAAGGAAGCGGGCTAAAGCCCTTTTTACCCCACCCCCCCAAAGCAGGAAATTATCACCCCTTATCCCCCCACCCAAAAAGCGATAGGCTGTGATGCCAACCTCTGTAGGGTGGGTTAGGGTGGGAAATAAAACACCCTTTAAAAACTGGGCGCTTCCTCCCTTTGGAGCTAAAAAAGCGAACATAGTACGCTTGACTTTATAAAAATTTGGGTGTATAGTTTGCTCTGGATTAGATACCTTGGTTGAGTGTGGTTTCTAAGCTTGACCCCCGGTATAGGCGGGGAACCCTCAGTATTATAACCTGACAATACGGCAAGGGGTTTGGGAGCCAGAGACTGCAGCGATGACAAGGGACTAACAAAATACATAGGAGGTGCAGTTAATGGCTCTGGAAGAAAAGACCCTCGTGTGCCGTGACTGCGGACAGGAATTCCTTTTCACCACCGGTGAGCAGGAGTTCTATCAATCCCACGGGTTACAGAATGAACCCAGTCGTTGCCCGGACTGTCGGGCATCTCGGCGCAAAGAGCGCGTGGGCGACTATAATCAGCCCAGGCAGATGTTTAATGCCGTCTGTGCTGAGTGTGGCGTCGAAACCACGGTACCCTTTGAGCCCAGGGAAGGGCGACCGGTCTACTGCCGGGATTGCTACGCCAAGCAAAAACAGTCTGGTTAAGCTTTAGTATCTGGTTGCCAGCTTATATATAATGAATGTCGGTATCTGTCAGGTTAAGCTTCGCTTTCCTGAGAACCTATCGCTTAAAGGTAAGCGGCAGATACTGAAGTCCATCACTACCCGCCTCAGAAGCAAGTTCAACATCTCCGTTGCTGAAGTTGGTGATAATGACTTGTGGCAGTTAGCCACCCTTGGGATTTGTTGCGTGAGCAATGATAGACGGCATACCAACGAAATGCTGTCCCGGGCGGTGGATTTTATTGTCAACGGTCGCTTTGATGTAGAGATACTGGACTATGAGATTGAGATTCTCCCTTTTAGTTAAGCGGGGCTGATAGTGGATACATCGGCCTTTCTGCATCATCTGGCGGTTCAACCTGGTTACAGTGGCCAGATGGTTCACGTGGAGCATATACCGCGCCGCCAGGCCAAGTCTGCCCGCTTACGCCTACCTCTGCCAGAGGCGCTTCAGGACTGCCTCAGTGAGCACGGCTTATTTCCCCTGTATAGCCACCAGGCGGAGGCCATAAACTATGCCCGCGAGGGCAAAAACGTGATGGTGGCCACCTCCTCGGCCAGCGGCAAGACCCTTTGCTATAACGCCCCGGTCATGGAGGCGATTCTTACCGAGCCGAGAAGCTGCGCCCTCTACCTGTTCCCCACCAAGGCGCTGGCTCAGGACCAGCTGCGCAGCCTGAATGAGCTTTTCTACCCCGCCCTCTTCCAGTCGGGGGAGGTGACCACTTTTGATGGCGATACCCCCCAGGTGGAGAGGGCGGATGTAAGAAAACGGGCCAGGGTGGTGCTTACCAACCCCGATATGCTCCATCTGGGCATACTGCCCAACCACCAGCAGTGGTCAAGGCTGCTGCGCCGCCTGAAATACGTGGTGATAGATGAAGCCCATATCTATCGCGGTGTTTTCGGCTCACACGTGGCCGGTGTCATGCACCGCCTGCGCCGCCTCTGTCAGTTTTACGGCGCCAGTCCCCGGTTTATCTGCTGCTCGGCGACTATCGCCAACCCCGGTGAGCACGCCCAGAAGCTGGCCGGCTTGCCCTTCGAGGTGGTGGATAAAGACGGCTCTCCCCACGGCGGCAAGGACTTTGTCTTCTGGAACCCGCCGCTTATCGACCAGGCCAAAAGCGTCCGGCGCAGCGCCAACGGTGAGGCGTCCAATCTCTTCGCCGAGCTGGTAAGCCGGGGTATCCGCACTCTCACCTTTGTCCGCACCCGCCAATTAACCGAGGTTATCTATAACTACACCCGGCGCAAGCTGGCGGAAATAGGCCCTGGCTTAGCCAGGAAAATCAAGCCCTACCGGGCAGGCTATCTGCCCAAGGAGAGGCGCCAGATAGAGCATGAGCTTTTTAGCGGCCAGCTTACCGGCGTGGTGGCGACTACAGCCCTGGAGCTGGGTATAGACATCGGCGACCTGGAGGCGACGGTGCTCACCGGCTATCCGGGAAGCATCGCCAGCACCTGGCAGCAGGCGGGCCGGAGCGGCCGGAGTAAGGAAAAAGCGCTCAGTTTTCTCATCGGGCTGGATAATCCCCTTGACCAGTACTTTATGCGCCACCCCGATTTCCTATTCGGTAAAAATTTTGAAAACGCCCTGGTCAACCCGGATAACCCCTATATCTTAAGGGCACACCTGCTCTGTGCCGCCTGGGAACTGCCCTTAACCGGCTATGACGAGGAGTTCTTTGGCTCCGCCCTGCTTCAGGAGAGAGCGGTGCTGGAAGAGCAGGGCCTGCTCCGGGAACGCAAGGGCAGGTGGTATCTTTCACCGTCAATCATCTACCCCGCCCAGGGGATAAATATCCGTTCCACTTCCGGGGAAAATTTCGCCATTATGGATATTTCTACCGCCTCCCTGCTGGAAACGATTGAATCCAGCGTGGCCCTATTTCAGATTTTTCCCGGCGCCATCTACCTCCATCAGGGGGAATCCTATCTGGTGGAAGAGCTTGACCTGGCTGCCCGCACTGCCCGTGCCCGGCCGGTCACGGTCAACTATTACACTCAGGACAAGGAAATCACCGACCTTCATATTATTAAGGTAATGCAGGAGAAAAACTGCGGCAAGATTAAGGTCTATCTGGGCGAGGTTGAGGTTACCACCAGGGTGGTCGGCTTCAAGAAGCTGGCCCATTTCACCGAGGAGGTCATCGGTGAGGAGCCCCTGGACCTCCCCCCCCAGCACTTCCCCACCGTCGCCCTCTGGTTTGACCTGCCCCCCGGTATAGCCGCCCGGCTGGCTAAAGACCAGCTGGGCTTTGCCGGCGGACTGCACGCCACCGAGCACGCCGCCATCGGCATCCTGCCCCTCTTTGCCCTCTGCGACCGCAACGATATCGGCGGTGTCTCCCCCCCCCTCCACCCCGATACGGGCAAGCCCCAGGTATTTATCTATGACGCCTATCCCGGCGGCTTCGGTATTGCCGAGAAGGGCTTTGACCTGGTGGACGAATTGTGGCAGACTACACTAAGGGCGATTAAAGAGTGCCCCTGCGAGGAGGGCTGCCCCAGTTGTATCCAGTCGCCAAAGTGCGGCAATAATAATAAGCCTTTGGATAAAAAAGCGGCACAGGTGATGCTGGAAGGGTTATTAAAAGAATAGATTGACTTTCTTCCCACCCACTCGCCCTATAGAGGTTTTACCTCTCTAGAACTCTTCTGGGGAAGGGGGAGTTTGAGGCAGGGTAGCGATAAAGTGTAAAATAAGTTGTCGCGCTTCCCACCCACCCGCCCTCAGAGGCTTTGCCTCTAAAACTCTTATGGGCAGGGGGATAGTTGAGGAACAAGCTAAAATTAAATACAGGGAGTTTTAAGGGAATAATTTCATATCTATTCCCGCCCACCGCCCTTATAAGGAAGGGGTGACGAAAAGGGGGAAAGAGGTTTTCCCGCCGCCCTTATAAGTAAGTGGCTTATACTATAATTAGGGAGCTAAATACGGGTAGTTTAAGAAGGGTGAAACCCTTCTTAAAAAATATCTTCCCCTTCCCCTTGTAAGGGGAAGGGGATAAAGGGGATAGGGTTGGCTGATATTGAGAAAGCGCTGAAGCCCAGCCGTGATACCTGGTTCAAGCGGGCGATGCGCCTCTTTGACCGCCCCACCGTGGACGAGGCGGTATGGGAGGAGCTGGAGGAGCTGCTTATCTCGGCTGATGTCGGCTTCAGCACCACGGAAAAGCTCCTGGAGCAGGTCAGGCAGAGGGTCAAAGAAGAGAAGCTCAGCCAGGGCTCGGAGGTGCGTGACGCCCTCCAGCAGCAGATGGTCAGCATGCTCACTATTGAGGCGCCTGTACCCTCGGTTCCGCCTTCGTCGCCCGAGATTATTCTGGCGGTGGGTGTCAACGGCAGCGGCAAGACCACCTCTATCGCCAAGTTAGCCTATAAAGCCAAAAAAGAGGGTAAGCGAGTGCTGCTGGTGGCCGCTGATACCTTCCGGGCGGCGGCTATTGACCAGCTAAAACAACTGGGTGGGGAGGTTGGCGTGGATGTTGTTGGCCACCAGCCCGGCGCTGATGCCGGGGCGGTGGTCTTTGACGCCCTGGAGGCGGCACGCAGCCGGCAGGCGCAACAGGTAATTATCGATACCGCCGGCAGGCTGCACACCAAGTTCAACCTGATGGAGGAGCTTAAAAAAATTAAGCGGGTAGCCGCCAAGGCTGACGCTGCCGCCCCCCACCAGGTCATCCTGGTGCTTGATGCCAACACCGGCCAGAACGGCCTGACCCAGGCAAAACATTTTACCGAGGCGGTGGGAGTAACCGGCATTTTTCTGGCCAAGCTCGATGGCTCAGCTAAAGGAGGCATAGTGCTGGCTATCTGTGACCAACTGCAGGTGCCGATACAGTTTATCGGCGTCGGTGACGGGCTGGAGGACATGGCGCCCTTTGATGCTGAGGCTTTTGTACGGGCGCTTTGCGTCTGATTTTTAGGAGGTAGACATTGATTACTATAGGTGTAAATCCGGTAGCCTTCACCATAGGTGAGATGAGTGTGCGGTGGTACGGCGTTATGGTGGCGCTGGCGGTGGTGCTGCTGATACTCTGGATGGTATGGCAGATAAGGCGCGGGGCTGATATCTCCTACGATAGTCTGCTTACCGTAGCCCTGATAGCCATTCCCTCCGCTATAATAATATCAAGGTTGCTCCATATTATTGATATGTTTGGTTTTTATATGGCCAACCCCGGGCTGCTTTGGGGTTTTAGTGGTCTGACCATATGGGGTGCCATCCTGGGGGCGACTCTGGGCATCTGGGTTTACAGCCGCTTCACCGATTTTAAATACGGTTACTTTATGGACCTGGTGACGCCGGCTGTCCTGCTGGCTCAGGTGATAGGCAGGGTTGGCTGCACCATAAACGGCTGCTGCTACGGCAAGACCACCTCGCTGCCCTGCGCCGTTGTCTACACTAACCCGGATAGCTATGCCCCCCTGGGAATAGGCGTTCACCTCACCCAGCTCTATGAGATTGCCTTTCTGTTTATTGTCTTCGGGGTATTGTTCTGGCTGAGGAAGCGCTTCCAGCCGGAAGGCTCCCTGTTCCTGATTTATCTCAGCCTGTATTCAATGTGGCGGCTGGGCATTGGCTTCCTGCGGGACGGGACGGACTTCCTCTTTGGCTTACACCAGGCTCAGGTGATAGGCATTGTCGTCTTGCTGATTGTTGTCCCCATACTGGTAGTGAGGACGCGCTGGGTGAAAGGTGAAGGTAGGGGGTTAGATGATAACAGGTATTAGGCTTATAATAAGGCTTAAGGGGTTTTAAGCGGGGATTCTAGTATCTTCTCGGCCTGCCGCCGCCTCTTCCGCCTCCACCACCACCGCCTTTTCGGCCGCCGCCGTATGAAGAGCGTCCGCCGCCCCGGCTATCGGTGCGAGGGCGAGCCTCGTTGATATCCATTGTACGTTCCTGCAGTGTCTTTCCTTTGAGGCCGGTAATGGCCGCTTCGCCTTCCGTCTTTGACGGCATTTCAACAAAGGCAAAGCCCCTCGGTTGTCCGCCATACTTGTCTTTGATAATGTTAACCGCACTCACTTCTCCAAAAGCGGCGAATTCCTGGCGCAGTTCCTCTTCAGTTACATCGCGGGACAGGTTGCCCACATAGATATTCATAATGGCTCCCCCTTTTGTCGATGAGTACTTTTAACCGCCCCTGGTACTACCTGCCCGTTCGCCTCCGCCGGGCGCTCTTTTTGGCTTTCAGGCGCGCCGCGTCCCTCTTGGACATGAAATAGCGATGAGTCTTGGCCTCGCGCAGGACTCCTTCCATCTGTACCATCTTTTGAAAGCGCCTCAACAAGGAGTCCTGGCTTTCACCGTCACGTATTGAAACTTTTAATGACATTACACACCAACGTATTTTAGTGACATACACGGGCCGGGGGTTACCCAGCCCGTGTATGCCCTTTAGCTCAACTTAGCCTTATCGGTTAAGTTTAACTTTATTGTAGCAATCGCTACAATATACCGGTCTACCCTCACGGGGCTCGAACGGTACCTCGGTCTCCTTACCACACTCGGCACATGTTACCGGGAACATCTGACGCCGGGACCGGGAGCCGTAGCTATCATTCCCGTAACGCTGTGATTTCCTGGCTTCACGGCATGCGGTACAGCGCTTGGGCTCGTTGGTATAGCCTTTAGATTGGAAGAACTCTTGCTCCTCGGCACTAAAGGTAAAGTCAGCCCCGCAATCGGCACACTTGAGTTGTTTGTCCTCAAAACTCATAGGATGACCTCCTCTCTCTAAAATAGTTGGTTAGAGTTGCGATCATCCAAAAGTCGAGTAACCAGAAGTATTTGACTAAGTATGTGATAACCTAAACCTTAAACCACCGCAAACATTATACACTAAAGGCAATACGTTGGCAAGTGCAGGGTGACGGGCTTCCCGGTGGCGCTTTAGCCACTCGGGGCAAAGTCTAGAATATTCAGCCTAAGCTTCTCCCTGCCCTGCCACCGGTCTATCTCCAGATTGTAGACAATATCAAGCCGGGGCGATATCTCGGCCAGATAGCAGCCCAGCCTAAAGCCCACCCCGTCCCAGGCCGTGCCCCCTTGCCTCAGTTTCAGCCTCAGGTGCTGGGCGCCGTTACCCATGGTGCGGCAGTCGACTATCTCCACCCGGCGGCTTAAGAATGTAGGCGATGGGTTGCCCCGGCCGAAGGGGGATAGCTGCTGGATGGTGTTAAAGGTGTCCCCGCTTAAGTCGGGCAGGGTGACCTCGGCATCGATATTCAGCCGGGGGCGGAGGTCGGCCCCGGCCAGCTGTTCTTCGGCCTGCCGGGCCAGGTACTGCTCCAGGTGGGGCAGGTTTTTGGTGGGTAGGGTGAAGCCGGCCGCCTGGGAGTGGCCGCCGAAGTGTGAAAGCAGGTTGCTGCAGCCGGTCAGGGCGGCGATGATATTAAACTCGGGGATACTGCGGCCGCTGCCGCTGCTGAGCTTATCGCCGGTCCTGATGACCAGGGCCGGGCGGTAGAACTCCTCGGCCAGCCTCCCCGCCACCAGTCCGGCGATGCCCACCGGGTAGTCGCTGCCGGCGGCAATCAATAGCGGTGAAATCCCCTGGGCCAGCACCTGCTCTTTGGCTTTGGCCTGGACTTTAGCGGTCAGCCGCTGCCGTTCGGCGTTTTTCTGCTCCAGCCATACCGCCAGTCCCTCCGCCTCTTTGGGGGAATCGGTCATCAGCAGTTTATAGCTGGTCATGGCGTGGGCTAATCTGCCGGCGGCGTTCAGGCGGGGGGCGATAGTCCAGGAGATGCTCTCGGCGTCAAGGCTGCCCGGGCTTAAGTTAGCCTGGGCCATAATCTCCCGCAGCCCGAGGCGGGGGCTGGTATTCATCAATTTAAGCCCCTCTTTAACCAGGTAGCGGTTCTCCCCGGCAAGTGGGGCCATGTCGGCCACCGTCCCTATGGCAATCAGGTCAAACAGCCCGTCAAGCTGTTCCTCCTTGCCGATGCCCTGGAGAAGAGCCTGGAGCAGCTTGCCGGCGATGCCGGCGCCGGTCAGTTCGGGAAAGGGGTAGGCGGAGTCGGCTCGCTTGGGATTGACCACGGCCACGGCGGACGGAATTTCGGGCAGGGGGGTGTGGTGGTCGGTGATAACTATATCCAGTTTAAGCCTGTTGGCCCGCTTGACCTCGGCCAGGGCGGTAATGCCGCAGTCGACGCTGATAACCAGGCTGATGCCCTGCTGGTGCAGTTTTTCCAGGGCGGCTACTTTAAGCCCGTAGCCCTCGGTTACGCGGTGGGGGATGTAGGGGATGACCTTGCCGCCGAGGCGGGACAACCCCTGGACGAGCAGGGCGGTGCCGGTGATGCCGTCGGCGTCAAAGTCGCCGTAGATGGCGATGTTCTCCCCGGAGAGAAGGGCGCGGTAAATCCGGGCTACCGCCGGCTGGATATCGGGGAGCAGGGAGGGGTCACCGGAAAGTCGTCTGTCAGCGGTGATGAAGGGCTCCAGCTGTGAAGGCTCGGTAAGCCCGCGGTTATATAAAAGTTGGGCTATTAAGGGGGAGAGGCCTAAATTTAAGGCCAGATTTTTGTCTGGAACCGGTGGCAGCAGATTCCAGCGGTAATGACTCAAATTTACCTCTCGGGGTACTCCCGGAAGACCAGCACCGAGTTGTGCCCGCCGAAGCCGAAGGAGTTGGACAGGGCGGTGGTAACTTTAGCCTGGCGGGCCACATTGGGCACGTAATCTAAGTCGCATTCAGGGTCGGGGTGGGTGAGGTTTATTGTCGGCGGTATTATGCCGTTCCGGATAGCCATGATGCATATCGCCGCCTCAACGGCACCGGCACTGCCCACCAGGTGCCCCATCATTGACTTGGTGGAGCTTATCGGAATTTTATAGGCACGCTCACCGAATATCGTCTTTATCGCCTTGGTCTCCATCTTGTCGTTGAGTATGGTGGAGGTGCCGTGGGCGTTGATGTAGTCAATCTCATCGGGCTTTATGCCGGCTTTATCCAGCGCCCGCTGCACCGCCAGGGCGGCGCCGGCGCCGCTCTCAATGGGGGCGGTGATGTGGTAGGCATCGGCGCTGGATCCGTAGGCAAGCAATTCGGCCAGTATTTTAGCCCCCCGCGCCCGGGCGAAGGCCAGGTCTTCCAGAATGAGGACGCCTGACCCCTCCCCGATGACGAAGCCGTCGCGCTCGGCGTCAAAGGGGCGGGAGGCGAGCTGCGGCTCGTCGTTCCGGGTGGAGATAGCCTTCATGGCGTTGAAGGCGCTGACGCCCACCGGGTTGATTATGGCCTCACTGCCGCCGGTTACCATCACCTTGGCATCGCCGCGCTTGATGGTCTCGCAGGCAAAGCCGATGGCGTCCGAGCCGCTGGAGCAGGCCGAGGTGGTGCACAGGTTGGGACCCTTTACCCCCAGAATGATGGATATCTGGGCGGCGGCTATATTGGGCATTATCATTGGGATGAGGAAAGGGCTTACCCGGTCGGCGCCCCTCTCCAGCAAGACCTTGATTTGTTCAAAGAGGGTGGTCAGTCCCCCGATACCGCTGCCGATGACGATGCCGATGTCGTTTTTATTGACGGCGTCGATTTGCAGCCCCGAATGCTTAACCGCCTCAAGGCTGGCGGCTACCGCCATCTGGGAGAAGCGGTCGTTGCGGCGGGCATCCTTGTGGTTCATATAATTGGTGGGATCAAAGCCTTTTACCTCGCCGGCAATCTTGGTCTCAAAGCCCTCGGTATCAAACAGGGTGATGCGGTCCACCCCGGGCCGGCCGGCAATAAGGGCTTCCCAGGTGGCGACGGCGTTCAGGCCGAGGGGACAGACCACCCCAATACCGGTAACTACTACTCTATTATTTGCATTTGACATAACATTAATGGGGGAAATGGATATTGGTTAGTTATTTTTACCATAATTTCGCTTTTTCTGCAAGGAAAGCCCGTATTTGGGGCGGATTATTTTAACCCCTCCCCCATTTTTAACATTTCTATTATTTCCCTCCCTCCCACCCTCATTGGCTTCGCCTCTAAAACACCCTCTAAAAACTGGGCGCTTCCTCCCCCTTTATATCTTTTTCCGCCATCTCACTGGGAGATACAGTTTCCCAAGGGTGCTGGCTAACTTAATGGGGTGTCTAAGAGGGGCGTTAGCCCCTCTTCTAAAAAAGATATTCCCCCTCCCTTGTAAGGGAGGGGTATAAAGGGGGAGGGTTGTACTGTAAATATATAATCTATTTGACCCGCATCAAATCTCGCCCTATAATTTTTATATATGGGAAATTCGGAAACAACCAGGATCGCCTTAGACACGGTGGGCTGTAAGCTCAATCAGGCTGAAACCCAGCTTCTGGCCCGGCAGTTTGCCCAGGCCGGGTACCGGCTGGTACCGCCCGACGATGTGGCTGATGTCTATGTGCTCAATACCTGCACCGTGACCCGTGTCGCCGATGGCAAATGCCGCCGCCTGCTGAATCAAGCCCGCCGCCGTAATCCCGGCGCCCTGGTGGTGGCCATCGGCTGCTACGCCCAGCGCGCCCGCCAGGAGCTGTCCCGGATTAAGGGCGTTGACCTTGTTCTGGATAACAGCCAGAAGATGGATTTACTGCCCCGCCTTGAGGAATCGGGGCGCCTGATTCGCCCCGAGGCAGTTTCAAGCCAAGCTGATTTCAGGACCCGCGCCTTCGTCAAGGTGCAGGATGGCTGTAATAACTTCTGCTCTTACTGCATCGTGCCGCTGGTGCGGGGCAGGGAGAAGAGCCTGCCCCTTGAACAGGTTATTGATGAGGTCAGCCACCGCGTTGTCGACGGCTATAAAGAGGTGGTGCTCACCGGCACCGAGATCGGCTCATATAGCCATGAAGGGGCTGGCTTAAAGGAACTGCTCCGGAGAATTTTAGAGAAGACCGGGGTAGCCAGATTAAGGCTCTCCTCCCTCCAGCCCCAGGAAATAACCCCCGAACTTATCGGGCTCTGGCAAGACGAGAGACTCTGCCGCCATTTCCACCTCTCCCTGCAGAGCGGCAGCGATGCCGTGCTCGGGCGGATGAAGCGGCGCTATACTACTGCCGATTATAAGCGGGCGGTGGACTTAATAAGGAAGGCTGTGCCCGGCGTGGCTATCACCACCGATGTTATCGTCGGCTTCCCCGGCGAGACCGAGGAAGAGTATAAAGAGAGCTATAATTTTGCCAGGCAGATGAATTTCGCCCGCATCCATGTCTTTTCTTACTCCCCCCGCCCCGGCACCCGGGCCGCCGATATGCCCCAACAGGTAGACGATAAGGTCAAGCGGGAGCGGAGCCGCAAAATGCTGGCGCTGGGCAGGGCGTGCATCCGCAACTTCAGGAAAAGGTTCCTGGGTAAAACCATGCTCGTTTTGTGGGAGAAGGAAACCGGCGGCGTCTGGTCCGGCCTCACCGATAACTATATCAGGGCATACACCAAAAGCGACGAGGATTTAACCAATCAGCTCATGCCGGTAGAGCTGGCGGAGTAATTTTTATATATCCGTCCCCAGCACTACTGAAGTCTCAATCTGGCGCCGCGGGATGTCCCAGTAGGTCTCCAGCAGCTCGTCCTTATCCGGCTGGAGATTGAAGCCGTGCTTCTGGTAGAAGTCGATGGCCCAGCGGGCATCGGCCCAGGTTCCCACCAGCAGGCGGGAAGTATTGGCCATCTCCTTAAGGTGATTTAGGAGTTTACTGCCTATCCCCTTTTTCTGCCATTGGGGCAGGACATAGGAGTGGCGGATAAGGGTTATATCCTTAACCGGTTGAAACCCCATCACCCCCACCAGCTCCCCGTCCTCCTCCCAGCCAAAGAAGGTCATCTGCTTGATTTCCCGCTCCAGCTCTTCTCTGGGCATGTAGGGTTGGGGGTAGCAGTCGGCGGGGATAGAACCCTCATAGGCTCTGGCGGCCTCATTAATAATAAGGTTTATCCGGTCGAAATCCTGTGGCTGGCACTGGCGAATCATTAGCCCTAAGTATACTGAGTCAGCAGGGAGGTGGTCAACTTTACCCCCCCCCCACCCCGGTGGTAGGGTATTACTCATTGGTGACAAAAGGGTAACTAATTGACCACTGTCAACTTACCCCCCTGTGATATTATTGTATTACACTTGAGTTTATTACCCTATTGACAAATGACCCCGTAATGGTTTAAAATGTGACCACTGGCATTTTTCCCTGCGGGGTAGGATAAAACCTTATGACTTGGCGGGCATGCCAGTTGTGGTGGGGGGTGCTTCTACTGCTTCGCCTGGATTGCAGTAGAAGGGTTTCAAAACTGAAGAATAGAGGAATGTTATGCCGCGTGTGAGAGACCTGCCTCCATTTGGTAAGACCTGCTATTTATCAGAGAAGCAAATCACCGCTCCCGCTATTGAAATTCAAGAAGCCGAACGTATCATCCTGGAGATACATGACGGACCTGCCCAGACTTTAACTTCCGCCTTCCAGTACCTTCAGACTGTTGACCAGATTGCCCGCCCTTATCTTGTCCAGCGCCCGGAATTAGACCGGTTATTCAGCCGGGCAGTTGGGCTGGTAAGGCAGGCCGTTCGGGAGACCAGGGAGATAATCAACGGCACTGTCCCGGCGGCGCTTGAAGCTCACGGTCTGGTGGTGGTGGTGCGGCAGGAGCTGAAGCAATTGGAGGAGGATAGCGGCTGTAAAATTGAGTTCTATTCCAGCGCCTGGCCCACCCTTCACGGGCAGGCGGAGCTGGCTATTTACCGCATCATACACGAAGCTGTGAACAACGTCAGGAAGCACGCCCGATCGCCCAGGCTTGAGATAGAGATGAACCAGAAGGGGAAGCGTCTCCTGGTGAGAGTGAAAGACGGGGGAATCGGGTTCCCGCCCGATAAACTGGAGTCATCACCTTCCGGTAATTCCCTGGGGCTGTTGAGTATGCGCCGGCGCGCCGAGCTTCTGGGAGGCACTTTCAGTATAAGCACTGCCCTGGGCAAGGGCACGGAAATCACAGTGGATATTCCCTGGCGAAAATAAACCGGAGTGAGAATGGGGAAAATAAGGGTACTGATTGTGGACGACCATCCGGTAGTTCTGGAAGGACTCCGCACCATGCTGTCCACTGACCGTAATATAGAGATTGTTGGTGAAGCTTGCGATGGCGCCGAGGCAGTAGCCATAGTGGAGGACAAGGAGCCCAATGTGGTGCTGATGGACATTCGCATGTCCAATATGGACGGTGTCCAGGCTACCCGCCGCATCAAACACCAGTTCCCCTCTACAGCGGTTATCGTACTCACCATGTATGACACTGATGCCTATGTCGTTGATGCGGTGCGGGCCGGAGCCAGCGGCTACCTGCTTAAGGACGCCACCCGGGAGATGGTGGTTGATACTATACGGGCGGTGAACAGCGGCGCCACGCTAATTAAGACCAGCCTCCTCACTAAAGCCATATCCTCTTTAGTACAGTCGCAGAAGGGACGCCAGGTGACCGAGCCAAGCTCCCCCGAAGATGGTATGGAGAAGCTGACAGCCCGGGAGCGGGAGGTACTCAAACTGGCGGCGGTGGGGTATAGCAACAAGGACATAGCCAAGGAGCTCAATATTACCCAGGATACGGTTAAAAAGCATATGCAGAGTATCCTGGGTAAATTACATGCCTCCAGCCGGATTCATGCCGCCATACAGGCGACTCGTGCTGGCATTATAAAATACTAGCTATTTTTAACCGGCGGGTAATACCCACCCGCAGGAGGGCTAGTGGGCACTAAGACTACACCAATGGGGGTTGTCGTACCGGGAGTCAACAATTATGCTATATATAGCCAATTGTCTCCCGTTTGTCACCACGACCTGCTGGGAATCGTTTTAATCAACACTGGAGTAGAAGGCCAGTTAATGAATAGTTTTGAGAGATTTGGAACGGATTTTGGACAAGACGACATTAGACAACAGAATAAGGGAACACAGCGCACCTTTAGTGACGATATTAATGCCATCGCCTATGGGGTAGCGGCCTGGTTCGAGGAAAACTCCGGTTATTCGGATAACGTAACCGGAATGACCATAGAAATAGCGCGAAAGCTGGGGGTGCCGGAGAAAGAGATAGGGAAATGGGCAGCTCGCCGCTCAACCTTAAATGCGAAGAGGGTTAAGCCAATCAAGACCCTCATGCAGAGGCTGTGCTCGGAGCCGGCCACCGAAGAGTTGAGGAAGATGACAAAGACGAGGGAGGTGTAACTGCTGTAGTTGATGGTTTTACCCTGCGTGCCTTCAACGCCTTTAACACGGAGGCATGCTCCCTTTGCAGCGCCCCGGGGTGATGAAGATCTGCTCAAAAAATAAAAAAAAATTTTTATAGGGGCACTGGCTATCTTCATATCCCGGGGCGCTAAATAAAAAATCAACGGCGGTTTAGGAAAGTGATTAATGTACGGCAAGTATGTTTACGGAATTATCATTGGCAATGGTGATACCGCCCTCGGCGTCAGGGGAATGGTGGGCACCAGCCTGGTTTACAACATAGCCCATGAGGGCCTAAGCTGTGTAGTTAGCGACTACGCCGGCGGTAATTTTGACACCATGTCCAAGGAGGAGCTGGCGCGGTGCCTGGTGATGCATCAGGTAGTGGATGAGCAGGTGATGAAGAGGCACTCGATATTGCCGGTGAAGTTCGGCACGGTGCTGGAGACCTCCGATGAGGTATCCAGGCTGCTAACTCAGGGTCACCCGCAGTTTTATCTCACCCTGCTCTGGATGCAGGATAAGGTGGAGGTAGAGGTAATGGCTAGCTGGGCCGGTGGGCAGGTGATAGAGGAAAACGGTGCCGGGCCGGAGATGTTACCCGCTGATGAGCCCATCCCCCCGGTACAGATTGCGGTGTCTGAGGCACAACGCCCCCAGAGCTACCTGGAGCGGATGATAGACTTTCTCCAGCCGGTGTCGGTTGATATTCAGTACCACCCCCCTAAGCCTGGCGAGATGGCGGTGAGTGCAGCCTTCCTGGTGGAAAAAGCCAATCTGGATACCTTTCACAGCCGTGTCAATCAGCTAAACGCCCTCTACTGCAACCAGATTAACTTCCAGGTCACCGGCCCCCTCCCTCCCTACAGCTTTGTCATGGTGGAGGTCATCAGGCCCAGCCCGGAGGCGATACATAAAGCCAAACTGCTACTTAACTTAGACGAGGTTGCCGGCGAGGTTGAAGTAAGGAAAGCGTACCGCCGCCTGGCCGCTTTAGTCGGCTCCGACCGCAAGCTGGTAGATAAGCTGGCCAGAGCACGGTTGATGGCCCTTCGCCGGGCATCAGACCTGCTGGTGGCTTACTGCCGGGGGCAGACAGAAAAGAACGGCGGTTTCTTAATCAGCATAAGGCGCTCCCGCAGCGACGAAGTTCAGCCTCCTCGACTGGCTGAAATCGGGGCTTAAGCCGGCATTACCCTATATCCCCCCCCCCAAGGTTTCCTCAGGTGTTATAATAGCCCTAAATGGTAGAATACAGCCTGTCACCCGCTGCCATCACCGATGGTTTAGCCACCCGTTTTATCGGTCAGGAGGTTAGCTGTTATCCCAGCCTGCCCTCAACCAATGATGTCGCCAAACGCCGGGCTCAAGAAGGGGCCAAAGAGGGGACGGTCATCGTTGCCGAAGAACAAACCGCGGGCAGGGGGAGAATAAAGCGCCGCTGGCTGTCACCCCGTGGCAGTATAGCCCTGTCCATAATTCTCTACCCCCCGCTTGCCTACCTCCCCTCCCTTATCATGGTTGCCTCTCTGGCGGTTGCCCGCAGCATTGAGCAGGTCACCGGCCTGAAAGCGAAGATTAAGTGGCCCAACGACGTGCTGGTCAACTATAAGAAGATATGCGGCATTCTGGTTGAAAGCAATGTGCGGGGAGATAAAGTGGACTACGCCGTTATCGGCATCGGCATAAATGTAAATATCAAGCTCTCGGAGTTTCCCCAAATTGCCCCGATGGCGACCAGCCTCTCCCGGGAGCTGGGTAGGGATGTCCCTCGCCGGGAGGTAATACGGAGCCTCTTGGCCGAAGCCGAAAAACTCTATCTGGCTTTAGCGGCGGGGGACTCGGTTTTTAGGCAGTGGCGGGACAACTTGGTGACCCTGGGCAAGAAGGTCCAGGTCAGCTCGGGGGAGGCCACCTATAGCGGGATAGCTGAATCGGTAGCAAGCGATGGTAGCCTGCTCCTGCGCCAGCCCGACGGCAGCCTGCTTAAGATAGTCGCCGGAGACGTCACACTGCGCCGGTAAATAAGCCCTCCCGGAGCCGGCACTGCCGGCCCCGGGCATACTTTCTCTAATAGCTTAAGCTTCTATCCCCGGCTACGGGCTACTTCTCTTTGTCGCTATCTTTGGGCAAAAACATTTTAATCAGGTCCATGGGCAGCGGGAATATCACGGTGCTGTTTTTTTCGGAAGCTATCTCGGTCAGGGTCTGCAGGTAACGCAGCTGGAGGGTAACCGGCTCCTTGGCGATAACGGCACCGGCTAAAGCCAGTTTCTCCGATGCCTGGTACTCGCCTTCGGCGTGGATTACCTTGGCTCGCCGCTCTCTCTCCGCCTCGGCCTGAGCCGCCATCATCCGCCTCATTTCTTCGGCGAGTTCGACCTCCTTAATCTCCACCGTGCTGACCTTCACCCCCCAGGGGTCGGTATGCTCGTCAATTATCTTCTGCAACATCTGGTTGAGCTTTTCCCTTTGTGCCAGCAGTTCATCGAGCTCGGACTGCCCCAGCACGTTCCTCAGCGTGGTCTGGGCTATCTGCGAAGTGGCTCGGATGTGGTCCAGCACCTTGATTACCGAAGCCTCGGGGTCAACCACCCGGAAATAGATCACGGCATTTACCCGGACGGTGACATTGTCTTTGGTGATTACCTCCTGTGATGGCACATCCATGGTCACCACGCGCAGGTCCACCCTCTGCATGCTGTCAATAAAGGGGATGATGAAAAACAGCCCCGGCCCCTTGGCTCCCACCAGGCGCCCCAGCCGGAAAACAACCCCTCGCTCATACTCCTTGACAATCTTGATTGACATGGGCATGAGAATGAGCACCACGACAACGATTACGCCGATAAGAATTGGGTTCATCTAATTACCTCCTTTTTCCTTTTTAGTGACATAAAGTTTCAAGCCGTCGACCTTGTTTATAATAACCTCCTCCCCCTTGGCCACCCGTCCTTTCTCCGATATCGCTGTCCACCGTTCGCCCTCAACCAGTACCATTCCTTTAGGTTCCAGGGTAATATCAACCTCGGCCGTCCTGCCCACCAGCTCTTCACGGCCGGCGGAGATCCGGCGGCGGTGGGCCAGGACTACCCGCTGAACGACAAAGACTATGAAAGCGGCAACACAGATAGCGATGATAACAATTAACCAAACGTCCATTTTAAAATATCCAGTCTCCTCTATTTACCCTTAGGTTTCCTGGTAACATACAGTGTTAAGCCGTCGACCTTGTTTATAATCACCTCCTCCCCGGGTTTCACCCGGCCCTTCTCCGATACCGCCGTCCAGAGCTCACCCTTAAAGAAGATTTCACCCTCAGGTTCCAGGGCTTCCCTGACTACGGCCGTCTTGCCTATCAGTTCCTCCCAGCCGGTAGCCGCCTGGCGGCGGCGAGACCTTAACACCTTCTGGATAACGAAGGCGAAGAAGCCGGCAATCAGCAGCACCACCACGGCAATCAACCAGGGGTCGACACTGAACAACGGACTCCCCCGTGGAAACAGAATCAGTGAGCCGATAATTAAGGCTGTTATGCCTCCGGCGGTAAAAATCCCGAAGCTGGTGGTGAGCACCTCGCCGACGAATAAGCCGAAGGCGAGCAGGATAAGCAGTATGCCTCCCCACTGGGCATCGAGGACACCCAGGGAGTAGAAGGCAAGGAGCAGGCTGATAGCCCCGGCGATTCCGGGGAAGAACATCCCCGGGTTGTAAATCTCGGCGATAATGCCCAGGCTGCCCACGCTGAGCAGGATATAGGCGATGTTGGGGTCGCTGATGGCGTGCAGGAAGCTCTCGATAAGGTTCATCTCATCCCTGACCAGTTCGTGGCTGCCGGTATCGATGGTCACCGTAGCCCCGTTGGACAGGGTAACCTCCCACCCGTCAATCTGGGTAATCAGGCTCTCCAGGTTATCCGCCCGCAGGTCGATGAGGTTGGCGTTCAGGGCATCGACGTCGGTAAAGGACTTGCTCTCGGTGACGGCCAGCTGGGCTTCCTCCATGTTACGCCCGCGATCCTCGGCGATGGTCTTCATCCATTTTGCCGAAAACTCGGTTATCTTTTTCATCTGGTCTTCGGGTATCTCCTCCCCGCCCCCCGCCACCGGGTGAGCGGCGCCGATGGTGGTTCCCGGCGTCATGGCGGCGATATTGGCCGACAGGGTGATAAATGTCCCCGCCGAAGCCGCCCAGGCGCCTTTGGGCGAGACGTAAACGACCACGGGGACATCGGCGTTCATAATGTTCTGGACTATCCTCTCCGTCGATCCCAGCAGCCCTCCCGGCGTGTCCAGCTCGATGATGCAGACGGTGGCGTTCTCGTCTTCCGCCTGGTCGATGCCCCGCTCGATATAATCGGCTACGATAGGCACGATGGTGCCATCAACGTGCAGGACTTTAACGGTCGGGGCCTGGGCGCGGGCGGTGATGGTCAGCAGGGCGCTGGCTACCAGGGTGATGAAGAAGGCGATACGGAGGCTTTTGAATAAAACTTTAATCATACACACGTAGTCCTATCAAAGGGATGTGAATAAGATTATATATTGGTTATACCACCATTGCAAACAACAGTGTAGATTTTATTTGTCAACCTCACCCCCTTTATCCCCCTCTCCACTCTTGGAGAGGGGGAAGATTATTTTAAAAGAGGGGCTGGCACCCCTCTTAAACACCCCGCTTAAAGCGAGGGGCAAGGGATACAACTTCACCCCAGCAAATCAGGAGATTGGGGGCGTAAGCCCTTAAAGGGTGGGGAAAGGAAAGAGAGTATTAGAGGCGAATAAGGGGTGGGGAAAGAAGGTTATATAGGGGTGAAACCCCTGTAGGGCGGGAGGGTGGGAAGAAAAACACACTCTAAAAGTGGGGATGGGGTGAGGTTGCTTAACACTGCTCAGTTGAATAGCCAGCAGAGTAGTGTTAAAATTTACCAACTATGAAGACGCAGCGGTGCAAAGGGACGCGGGACCTGTCCCCCGGCGAGATGGCGGTCTTCCGCCTCATTGAGGGCACCTTCCGGGACGCCTGCCGCAAGTGGGGCTATGAAGAAGTCAGGACGCCGACCCTGGAGTACCTGCACCTGTTCACCTCGGTGGGCACGCTCACTCCGGGCATGCTGGGACGGGTATATTCCTTCCTGGACTGGGACGGCTGGAGCGGGGAAAGGGTGGTGCTCAGGCCTGACGGCACCATTCCCGTCGCCCGTCTTTATATAGACAGCCTGGAGAAAGAGAAGCTGGCCAAGCTCTTCTACGTGGCTAATACCTTCATCTTCGAGGCCACCGGCGAAAAAACCAGAGAAAGATGGCAGTGCGGGGCGGAGATGATAGGAGTTAGCTCCCCCTCGGCTGACGTCGAGCTGGTAATGCTGGCGCTGGAGGTTCTGCAGAGGCTTCAGATTGACGGCGTTAAGCTCAAAATGTCCCACGCCGGTTTAATCAGGGCGCTGCTGGCACGGCTGGGGCTGAGCTCCGAAGAGCAGGCCAGGGTATTCGACCGCATTCTGGATGGCGATGGTAAGGAGCTGGCTGAGCTGGGACTTGACCGGACCAAGCTGGAAACCCTGTCCGCTCTGCTTGGGCTTAAAGGAAAATCGTCAACCTTCGTAAAGGGCTTAAAGGCGCTGTTAGCCCCCGATTTAGCCGGGCTCCAGCCCGGTATCGACGATCTGGTCAGCGTCGCCGAACTTTTGGAGTCTCTGGGCGCTGATTACCAGATTGACCTGGCTTCGGTGAGGGACTTTGAGTACTACACCGGCGCCATCTTCCAGATTTTCCGGGGTAAAGATAAGATAGGCGGCGGCGGCCGCTATGACGCCCTTATCCCGCTGATGGGGGGCAGGGATACCCCCGCCTCGGGCGTTGCACTTTACCTTGACCGCCTCATGGGGCTGGTCAAGCCGGAGGCTCTGACTCAAGTAGAAGCCCCTAAAGTTCTGGTCAGGGCAAAACCGGAGGTATCCAAAGAGGGCTTTAGCCTGGTTGCCCGCCTGCACAAAGCCGGCTACAGGGCGGAGTTCAATCTGGGCGCTCAAAGCAGGGCTGACTTCGGCTGGACGCTTGATGTTCAGAGCCAGGCGCCCAAATTTATCTTAACTGACCGGGCTGAGAAGAAGTTTGAAGCCCGGACTATCAGCGAGGTTTTGAAGTTACTAGCGAAATAAAAATAGCTTTACCTAAAGGCCGTCTCTTAGCAGAAACAGCCGCCCGTTTAAAAGAAGCGGGCTGGGGTCTTGACGGCTATAACGCCTCGGCGCGCCTTTACCGGGTTAAGTCCCGGAACTTCCCCCGGCTCTCGGCCAAGATGTTTCACGAACGGGACATCCCCATACAGGTGGCCATCGGCAACTACGACCTGGGCATCTGCGGCTCGGACTGGATTGAGGAGCTTATGGTCAAATACCCCAGCAGCGCCTTAATGAAGGTAGGAAGCCTGGGATACGGCCAGAGCGCCCTGTATGTGGCCGTTAGCGCCGCTGAGGGGATATCTACGGTGGAGGCGGTGCGGCAAAGGTCCGGCGTTGTCCGTATCGCCAGCGAGTACCCCAACCTGGCCGAGCAATTTGCCCTTAACCTGCGGTTAAGGCGGTTCGGCGTTTTTCCTTTATGGGGGGCGGCGGAAGCCTATCCCCCGGAAAGCGCTGATTTGGCCCTGGTCTGCGGCACCAAAGAGGGGCTGGCTGACTGCGGGCTGGTGCCGCTAAGCCGGGTGCTGGGTGTTAGCGCCTGTCTGGTCGCCAACCGTAACAGCTGGGAATCCAAAGACATGAAAGAAGTGGTGGCTTCCATCTATGATGAGGCAATGTCCCAAGAAGCCGAATCGGAAATCGTCCAGCCATACTCAGGCCGGCGCCCCCGCAAATCTAAAATATTCCCCTCAGGCGCCGATGGCGATATAGTCCGCCTGGCTTTACCCGACGGGCACCAGCAGTCGCCCACTTTTGACCTTTTGAGCAAAGCGGGCATTAGCCTTGACGACTACCCCTCCCCGACAGGGAATCGCCGCCCCGCCACCGACCTCGCCGGCGTGGCCGTAAAGGTCATCAGGCCGCAGGACATGCCACTGCAGGTGGCCAGCGGCAACTTTGACCTGGCCGTTACCGGCCGGGACTGGTTACGTGAGCACCTCTGCCAGTTTCCCACCAGCCCGGTGAAAGAGCTGGTCGACCTCAAGTCGGGCAGGGTCAGAATCGTGGCGGTGGTGAGTAATGATATGCCGGTAGCTGATGCCTCTGACCTGGCAAAGTTCAGCGCCGGGCGGACGGCGCCGCTAAGGGTGGCTTCGGAGTACATCAATATCGCCGATAAATATGCCCGGGACAACCACCTCGGCTCGTACCGGGTGGTGCCCACCTGGGGAGCCACCGAGGCATTTCTCCCCGAGGACGCTGACCTGCTCATTGAGAATACCGAGACCGGGGGGACTATAGCCCGCCACAACCTCAAGATTATTGACACTCTTTTCGAGTCGACCGCCTGCCTCATCGGCCGCCGCCGGCGGGTGACTAATGCTGTGAAGCGGGAACGGATAGACGCCATTATCCAGGCTCTGCAAACGGGGGTGAAGCTAAATTGAAAATAATTGAAGGTTTCAAACTGGCAGAAGAGGTATTATCCCGGCGCACCTCTACCGAGTTTTACGATAATTCTCTGGAGCCGGAGGTCAGGCAGATAATTGACGAGGTGCGCGGCGGTGGAGACGCTGCCCTTTTCGGCTGCACCTTGAAGTTTGACCGGGTAAAGCTCAGCTCGCTGGAGGTAAGCCCAAAACAGCTAAAGGACGCCTACCGGCAGGTAGATAAAGAGCTGGTCTCAGCCCTCAAGCTGGCGGCGGACAGGATAGGCTCTTTCCACCGGAAGCAGAAAGACATGCTGGCTAAACCGGTCGCGGGTCAGTTAATACGCCCGCTGGAGCGCGTCGGCGTCTATGCCCCCGGCGGCACGGCTTCATATCCCTCTACGGTGCTGATGACGGCGGTACCGGCCAGGATAGCCGGTGTTAAAGAGGTCATACTGGCCACCCCGCCCCGCCCCGACGGTGCCGTTTCCCCGCCGACTCTGGTCGCCGCCGATATCGCCGGTGTTGACCGCATCTTCTCGGTGGGTGGGGCTCAGGCCATCGCCGCCCTCGCCTTCGGCACCGAGTCCGTGCCCGCGGTGGACAAGATTTGCGGCCCCGGTAATATCTTCGTCGTCCTGGCCAAGAAGCTGGTATACGGCGTGGTTGATATTGACGGCCTTCCCGGCCCCAGCGAGGTAGTCATCATCGCCGATGAAACCGCCAACCCTGCTTACTGCGCCGCCGACCTTCTGGCCCAGGCGGAGCACGACCCGTTGGCCTCGGCCATCTTAATCACTGCCTCAAAGCGCCTGGCTGATGAAGTTAATCAAGAGGTGGAAAAGCAGTTAAAAGGCCTGGAACGCCGGGCTATCGCCGCCGAATCCCTGCAGAAACAGGGGGTAATAGCGGTGGTGGCTGATATTAACCAGGCGATAGAACTGGCCAACCTCTACGCCCCGGAGCACCTCTGCCTGATGGTAAAGGACGCCGATGCCATCGTCGGGCGGCTGACCAACGCCGGATGTATCGTTACCGGGGAAAGCGCCACCGTGGTGCTGGGCGATTATGTCTTCGGCCCCAGCCACGTGCTGCCAACCGGGGCTACCGCCCGCTTCGGCTCGCCGCTCAATGTGCTTGATTTCGTTAAATTTACCAGCCTGCTCAATGTCGATAAGGCCAGCCTGAAAAAATTGGGCAAGGCCGCTGCGGCTATCGCCAGGGCGGAAGGTTTCGAGGCTCACGCCCGCGCTGTGGAAAAGAGACTAAAGGCGGATTAGCTGACTTATTGACAATTTTTTCTCCTTATGTTAAAGTGAGCCGAACAGGTAAGAGGGAGATGTTAATTTACACTACCGCCCACTATTATTTTTACTACGTGTTTACCGGGCGCACCGGCACGCTTGGGGGGTAGTCTGGCGCAGATTTAGAAACTAAGCAGGAACCAAATAAGGAAAACAGAAAAAACCCTCCCAGGCGGAGGGAATTTTGTTTCTATAGGACATAGAAAGGGAGATAAAGAGATGTCTAAAGAGGGGATAGTAAAACTGATAAGGCCGGAACTGGTCAAATTCACTGGCTATGTCGCCAGCAAGTCGCCGGAAGAAGTGGCCGCCACGGCCAGGTTTCCGATAAACGGCGTCATCAAGCTGGATGCCAACGAGAATCCGTACGGCTGCTCGCCAAAGGTAATGGAGGCACTGAGCAAGTATGATTCATTTAGTGTTTACCCTGACTCCGGCCAGAGGGAGCTCAGGAAATTGCTTCAGGGCTATACCGGCGTCAGCGCCGAGCATATTGTCGCCAGCGGCGGCAGTGACCAGATGATAGGCCTTATTACGCAACTGTTTGTCGGCCCCGGCGACGAGGTGATAAACTGTCCGCCTACCTTTGATATGTTTCGTTTTGCGGTGGAACTGTGCAACGGCAGGGTGGTTGAGGTGCCCAGGGATGAAAACTACTATGTTGATGTAGCTGCGGTCAAGAAGGCGATAACCAAAAAGACCAAGCTGATATTTCTGGCAAACCCCAATAACCCCACCGGCACCCCCACTCCCCAGACGGATATACTGGAGTTACTGGATACCGGCGTGCCCGTGCTGGCCGATGAGGCTTACGTTGAGTTCAGCGGTGAGACCGTTACCCCGCTGGTAAAAGAGTATAAGAACCTGATGGTGCTCAGGACATTCAGCAAGTGGGCGGGCTTGGCCAGTTTCAGGATTGGCTATGGTATCTTCCCTCCCGAGATTGCTAATTATATATTAAATATAAAGATGCCCTACAGCGTAAGCGCCGCTTCCCAGATTGCGGTAAGGGAGTCCCTGAAGGACCGTGACTTTTTGATGGAGAGGGTAAAGAAGATAGTCGCCGAAAAAGACCGCTTGTTTGAAGAGCTTAAAAAGATAGAGTGGCTAGAGCCATTCCCTTCCAAAGCCAACTTCATCTTCTGCCAGGTGCTTAACGGCACGGCCAAGCAGATATATGAGGGGCTGATGGACCGGAGTATAATAATCCGCTACGCCGAAACCAACCTGCTTAAGGACTTCATTCGAATTAGCGCGGGCAAACCGGAGCATACCGACATCCTGATTAAGGCAATCAGGGAGATAGAGGCAGAGAGAGCTTAAACTATCACCCCACCCGTATTATATCTTTTCCCGCCCTCCACCCTTATATGGAAGGGTTTCGCCCCCCCTAAAGAGGGGAGAGATTGGCTCTCTTATCCCCCCTCCCCCATTGGGGGATGTTCCTCTTTTTCCCCATCAGGTGGGGGGATAAAGGGGCTGAAAAAGAATCTAATAGAGGTCTAACCTCTGTTGGGTGGGAGGGTGGGAAGTTCAACCAACGCCAAAAACTGGGCAATCCCCCCCATTTTATATCTTTACCCACCCGCCGCCCTTTAAGGAAAAGAGGGGGCTTTGCCCCCTCTTAAACACCCCCTTGGATTAGCCTCTTTTTTATCCCTCTTTCATGTGTTAAACTACGGCAGGAGAATTACGATGAAATCAAGGACGGCCAAAATCAAAAGAGAGACCAAGGAGACCAGGGTCAGCCTGGAGCTGGGTGTTGACGGCGCCGGCCAGGCCAAGATTAGCACCGGGATAAAGATGTTTGACCACCTCCTCTCCCAGCTGGCTCAGCACGGCCGCTTCAACCTGATGATTTCGGCCAGTGGTGATGACGAGCATCACCTGATAGAGGATATTGGTATCTGCCTGGGCAAAGCACTGGCTGAGGCATTGGGAGATAAACGTGGCATTATCCGCATGGCCGATGCCGCTGTGCCCATGGATGATGCCCTGGCGATGGTGGCGGTGGATATAAGCGGGAGGGGATATACGGTGCTGGAGCTGCCTTTTACCGATAATGATATGGCCGGTTTCCCCACCGACCTCATCCGCCACTTCATTGAGTCTTTAGCTATTGAGGCCAGGCTTAACCTGCACGCCAGAATTATATACGGCACCAACGACCATCACAAGGCGGAGGCTCTTTTTAAAGCGCTGGGCAGAGCACTGGATATGGCCACCGGTCTTGACAATCGTATTTCCGGTGAGCTTCCCAGCACCAAGGGGCGTTTGGAGGAATAACGATGGATATAGAAATTATAGGTATAATAATCCTGTTCCTTATCTTGTCGCTAGCGTCGTTGGTCTTCATTCCCCGCTGGCTGACGAGGCGTGCCGCCCGCCAGGTAATCAAGATTTTCCGCAGGCAGAACGCCGTTGACAAATCGACCGCCCGGACAGTTGACGAGCTGGGGCTGAGACCTGCCGGGATGATGCAGAGGATGATGCGGACGCGTGACTATAAGCCGCAGGCCCTGACCATCCTGGTGCAGGCGGACATAGTAAAGATAACCGGGGACGGCAGATACTATCTCTCCGAGGATAAGCTGGCCAATATAGGTTTGGAAAAGGGCGCTTCAATTTACCGTTAGGGCGGTTATCTATAGCCTCTTCCCCGTCAGCCTCTCGTAAGCCTTCTGGTATCTCCGGCTGGTAGCATCGATGACCTCCGCCGGCAGCATGGGGGCGGGGGGTTCCTTATCCCATCCCGACTCGGCCAACCAGTCTCTAACCGGCTGTTTATCGTAGCTGGGCTGGGACTGCCCCACTTTATACAATTCGGTTTCCCATATCCGTGACGAGTCCGGCGTCAGCATCTCGTCGATAATAATAAGCTTATCACCTTCCACCCCGAACTCGAACTTGGTATCGGCAATGATGATGCCTCTGGCCAGGGCATACCCCTGGGCATAGCTGTAGATAGCCAGGCTTTTCTGTTCTATCTCCTCGGCTATGGCCTTCCCCACCAGCTTCCCCACCTCCTCCATGGACAGGGGCTCATCGTGCCCGCTCTCCGCCTTGGTGGTGGGGGTAAACAGCGGCTGGGGCAACTCCTGGCTCTGTTTCAGCCCTTTCTCCACCGGCAGTCCGGAGATGGTGCCGGATTGCTTATACTCTTCCCAGGCTGAGCCGGAGAGGTAGCCGCGCACCACGCATTCCACGGGCAGCCGCTTTACCTTCTTCACCACCATAGACCGCCCCGCCAGGTAGGCGGGGTAGTTAAAGCGCTTTTCCTGGGGAAGGTAGGCGTCGAGGCGGTTAACATCGTCCAGCACCTCTACCAGGTGGTTGGGCAGCAGGTCCCGGGTCTGGTCGAACCAGAAAGCCGAAAGCTGATTTAGCACCCGTCCCTTGTTGGGAATGCCGCAGGGCAGGATAACATCAAAGGCGGAGATTCTATCGGTGGCGACGATTAGCAGCAGGTTGCCCAGGTCGTAGGTATCACGCACCTTCCCCTTGACGAAAGAGGGCAGGGGCAGGTCGGTATTCAGCAGGACATCGTCACTCATTATATTGACCTCGGCGCCAGGTCGCTGGGCCCGCCCACGCTTTTCTCCCGCCACTGCACTTCAGTCAGCCCCAGGCGCTTGAAGATATCATCTATATAGCGCAGGTAATATTTTTCGTCAAACAGCGGCTCAAGCTCGGCTTCAGGCAGTGTGGCGATGACCTCGGCGTCGGCTTTAAGCAGGGTGAGGAAGTTTTTATTGCCCTTCCAGGCCTTCATGGCGTTGCGCTGCACCAACTCGTAGGCTTGCTGCCGGCTCAGGCCCTTATTTATCAGGGCCAGCATCACCCGCTGGGAGAATATCAGGCCTTTGGTAAGCTTCAGGTTCTTCTTCATCTTTTGCGGATAGACCTGCAGCCCCTTCATTACCGAGGTGAATATACTTAAGGAGTAGTCCAGCACCAGGCAGGCGTCGGGCAGTATAATGCGCTCGGTAGAGGAGTGGCTGATGTCCCGCTCGTGCCAGAGGGCGATGTTTTCCATAGAGGTTAAAGCGTAGCCCCTCACCAGGCGGGCCAGGCCGCTGATTCGCTCACAGAGCTCCGGGTTGCGCTTGTGAGGCATGGCTGAAGAGCCGGTCTGACCGGCGGCAAAGGGCTCTTCCACCTCCCGTGTCTCGGTTTTCTGTAAGCCCCTGATTTCGGTGGCGAACTTCTCCAGCGAGCTGGCAATTATGGCCAGAGTGGTCACGAACTGGGCGTGGCGGTCGCGCTGCAGGACCTGGTTGGAAACCGGGGCCGGCACCAGTCCCAGCCGGGCGCAGGCCTTCTCCTCGACCTCGGGAGACAGGGTGGCGTAGGTGCCCACGGCGCCGGAAATCTTGCCCACGGCAATGGCTTTTTCGGCCTCGCCCAGCCTCTCCAAATTACGCCTCATTTCCTCCGTCCACAGCGCCATTTTGAGCCCGAAGGAGATTGGTTCGGCATGGATGCCGTGGCTGCGCCCCATCATCACGGTATATTTGTGTTTCATGGCCGTCTGCGCCAGCACCGCAATAAGCTCTTTTATATCCTGGCTCAGCAGTTCGGAGGCTTCGATTAGCTGCAGGCTGAGGGCGGTATCGATGACATCGGAGGAGGTAAGCCCTAGATGAATAAAGCGCGATTCATCGCCCAGGCTCTCGGCCACCGAGCCTAAGAAAGCGGTAACATCGTGGTGGGTCTCTTTTAAAATCTCTTCCATGCGCTTGAGGTTAACCCGGGCCAGCTTTATCTTGGGTATCGCATTGCGGGGAATAACGCCCAGGTCGGCCCAGGCCTCACAGACGGCAATCTCTACTTGGAGCCATTTGTGGAACTTGTTCTCGTCGGCCCAGACTCTTTTCATTCGGGGTCGGGAGTAGCGCTCAATCATTGTTTTTCTCCTTGAGATTGTTTATCAACCTTACCCCCTGTATCCCCCTCTCCACTCTTGGAGAGGGGGAA
>JABMRW010000106.1 GCA_013202445.1 Deltaproteobacteria bacterium
CAAGGGGAAGGGGAATTGTTTTTTTGGAAGAGGGGGCTTCGCCCCCTCTTAAACACCCCCAATTGCGCACTTCATCCCTCTCTAATCCCCCTTAAAACTTAAGGCTTCACCTCCCCTTTTCCCCCCACCCTGTCAAATTAGTCTCCCTCCCACCAAAATCCACTTAAGGGGGGTGGGGCATAACCCTCCAGAGTGGAAGAGAGGTGAAACCTCTATAGGGCGGGAGGGTGGGAAGAGAAACACCCGTTAATAGGGGAGGAGGGTTGAAGCATTTAAAAGAGGTGAAACCTCTATAGGGTGGGTCAGGGTGGGAAGAAAAACACTGGTTAAACAAGGAGGGGGTGGGGGAAGCAAAACGAACGTTAGAAATCCCCCTTACTTACCAGCCAGATACTGTGCTATAATTTTTATAGGACATGTCCAAGCGCATTAACTTCGGCAAATTAATAGAAAAACAGCTGCCCCCGGAGCTGGTCAACTTCATGTGGGTTGCCGGCGAGATGGCCAACAGCCGCGGGGAGAAAGTCTACCTCGTCGGCGGGGTTGTCCGCGACCTGCTCATGGAGCAGGCCAATTTTGACCTGGACCTGGTGGTTGAGGGCAACGCCATCGAGCTGGCCCAGCAGCTGAAACTCAACCAGGGCAAAATCACCACCCACCCCCGCTTCAACACCGCCAAGCTCCAGTGGAACGACCGGAGTGTTGACCTGGCCACCGCCCGCAGCGAGACCTATGAGAAGCCCGGAGCCCTGCCTGCGGTGACGCCCAGCTCCATTGATAACGACCTCTCCCGCCGCGATTTCACCATCAACGCCATGGCTATCCGCCTTAATCCCGGCTACTACGGCAAGCTGGTTGACCCCCACGGCGGCCGCGACGACCTCCAGAGTCAGCGCATCCGCATACTCCACGAAAAAAGCTTCACCGACGATGCCACCCGCATCTGGCGGGCTCTGCGCTACGAGCAGCGGCTGGGCTTCCACCTGGAGAAAAAGACTTCAAGTTTGCTCCAGCGGGATATACCCATGCTGGCAACCATCAGCGCCGACCGCACCCGCTATGAGATGGAGTGCATATGCAAGGAAAAATACCCGGAAAAGGTCTTCAACCGCGCCGGGGAACTGGGGGTGCTGGCGGCGTTACACCCGTCGTTAAAGGGTAATGGCGGGTTGGCGGAAAAATTCGAGCACGCCCGTAAGGAATGCTCCCCGGAACCCCCATCGTTCGACCTGTATCTAGCCCTGCTGGCCTACCCCCTCACCGCCGAGGAAACCGAACAGCTAATATCGCGCCTCAACCTGCCCAAGCTATCGGCCAAAACCCTCCGGGATACCATCGCCGTCAAGAACAAGATGCGCTCGCTGTCCACCCCCGGCGTCTCGCCCGGCGCCATCTATAACCTCCTCCGCGATTTCTCCCCCGCCGCTTTAGAAGCGAACTCACTGGTCACCGAATCGGCGGTAGCCGGCCAGGCCATTCACCTCTTCCTCAACCGGCTCAAAGACGTCCAGGTATTGCTCACCGGCGACGACCTAATCCAGATGGGCATTGCCCCCGGCCCCCGGATAAAGGAGATGCTGGCCCTGCTTCACCAGGCCAAGCTGAACGGCAAGATAGCCACCCGCCACGATGAGGAAGAGATAATCAAGGGGTGGGTGGCCCAGAAACAGGGGGGAACTACTCCACCTTCTTGAACATCTTGCGCGGCGTGCCGCAGACGGGGCACTTCTCCGGGGCTTCCCCGGCCACGGTATAGCCGCAGACCGGGCAGACAAGGTAAGGCTCGGCCCTGGCCTCTTTGCCCGCCTCAAGCAGCTCCAGCGCCTTCCGGTACAGGCCGTGGTGGACTTTCTCCACCTTGTTGGCGTAGCTAAAAGTAATCTCGGCCTTCTCGTTATTTTCGGCCTTGGCCTGCTCGATGAAACCGGGGTACATCTCGGTGAACTCGTAGCTCTCACCGCCGATAGACGCCTTCAGGTTATCCCCGGTTGCGCCGATGCCGTCCATGGCCCTGAGGTGATTACGGGCATGGACCGTCTCCGCTTCGGACGCCGCCCGGAACAGCCTGGCTATCTGGGGCAGTCCCTCGCTATCCGCCTTTTCGGCGAAGTAAAGGTAGCGCCGGCTGGCCTGGCTCTCCCCGGCAAAAGCCTCCTCTAAATTCTTCCTGGTAGTGCTCATTTAATACCTCCCTTGCTATCGGTTGTCTCCGCCAGATAACACTCCAGGCCCTGCAGCTGGCAGCGGGCGTACAGGTTCTCGGCCTGCATCTTGTCATCCGGCATGGCAAACAGCGCCGGCCCCGAGCCGGCGAGGTGCACATTATAAGCGCCCAGCTTGATAAAGTGGTCTCTATATAGTTTTAGCTTGGGAAAAAGCTCAAAGGCGGTATTCTCAAAGGTGTTAAAAAGCATTGACGGCTTAAAGCCCCGCCTCTCGTTCAGCGCCTTTACCAGCTTTTCCGTAATCTGCCCGTCGGTGTAGTGGCTGGATTTAAGGCTGGCATAGAGCTTGCGGGTTTTTTCCGCCATCCGGGAAAAAGGCGGCACCATCAGCACCACCCACCTGCGGGGAAGCGGCGGCAGAGCCGTTACCTCTTCCCCCCTCCCCTTAACCAGCGCCGTGCCCCCGTAGAGAAAGAAGGCCACATCGGAACCCAGCTTAGGAGCAAGCTCAAGCAGTCGCTCCGGCGACAGGCCCAGCTTCCAGAGCTTGTTAAGCCCGCTTAAGACAGCGGCGGCGTCACTGCTGTCCCCACCCAGCCCGGCTACAAGCGGGATGCGCTTTTTAATATCTACGGTCGCCCCCCTGGAAAAGCCGCCGACCTCCTGGAGCAGGGCCGCCGCCCTCGATACCAGGCTCTCCTCAATAATAAATTCGGGGTTGTCACAGCTAAAGCTGAGCTGGCGGTTGGAGCGGAAACGGAGGCTGTCATAGAGGTCTATCGTCTGGATAACGCTGCGTATCTCATGAAAGCCATCGGGACGCTCCCCCAGGACCTCAAGGGTCAGGTTAATCTTGGCCGGCGCCTTAATATCGGCCATCTCTTTTCTCCTCAAAAACCCGACACAGCCGGGCCCATTCCTCAAGGGTCAAGGTCTCCGCTCGCCGCTGCGAGGCTATATCGGCTTTCTCCAAAAGCGGTAAAATCACGTCCCTGGGTAGCCCCAACCCTTGGGACAGGGAATTAGCTATCTGCTTACGCGGGGCGGCAAAACCGGCCCGCACCAGCTCAAAAAAGCCCCCCTCGTCACTCACCGCCACCGCCGGCTCAGCATAGAGCTCAATACGCAGCACCGCCGAATCAACCGCCGGCGCCGGATAGAACGACTGCGCCGGCACGTAGCTTACTATCTCCGGCTTACCGTAGAACTGGACGCTGACACTGAGCAAACTCATATCGCCGGGCCGTGCGGCAACCGCCTCGGCCACTTCTTTCTGCACCATAAAAATCATCACCTGGGGCCGGGCCGAAGCCTCCAGGAAATGGCGCAGGACGGGCGAAGTAATGTAGTAAGGAAGATTGGCCACCACCTTGTAAACAGGATTTACCCCCCGCCCCGCCAGCAGCTCCCCCGACTCGATATTAAGCACATTATCGTTGACGATGGTGACGTTTTTAAAAGAAAGCAGCGTTTTTTTAAGCAAAGCCGCCAGCTTATCATCCAGCTCAATGGCGATTACCCCGCCGGCCTTTCTAGCCAACGCCTCGGTCAGGATACCCAACCCCGGCCCCACCTCCACCACCAGGTCGTCGGGGGTAAGCTCGGCGGCGGAGGTAATGACCTCCAGCACCTCCTCATCAACCAGGAAGTGCTGCCCCAGCCCTTTTCTCGGCTTAAGGCCAAACTGCCGTAGCCGCCTTTTCGTCTGAACCAGCAGTGAATCTGAACTATCCCTCGTCGGGCTTTTATCCATATCAGAAATAATGAGGCCGTGCACCCACCCTCGACCCCGCCCCGCAGCTTGCCCGAAGCCAGCCGGCTCCAGCCAGGTAACCCTGCGGCACCCAGGGCTTCTATTTACCGCTGCTTCCTCTCAGATCTGACGGGATTCATAGAGCTCTGCCGCGCAGGACCCGGCCTTCAACACCACTTAACCCGGGTAGTCCCACCAGACAAAGGCCTCAAGCAGGAATTCGACCCCGCTATAGCGGATTGCGAGTTCAGGGCACCGCTGGCTCCCCGTCTAGCACGACCTCAATAAAATGCTAATGGGTGGCTACTTCTTTGTCAAGCAAAACGGGAAACTATCCCCACCCCTCTTATTTTTCATTGTTTGAGGAAACCCTATCCTTTTTATCAACCTCACCCCCATTATACCCC
>JABMRW010000107.1 GCA_013202445.1 Deltaproteobacteria bacterium
GAATAAAAGCAAAAGAACCGGCACCACAAGCAGCTACCGCTACTATTGGTAGTGTTTCGCCAGCCAGGAATGCCCTACCAGCGGTATAGAGAGTTGCCATAGCAATAAGCAATCCTTTGATGAACAAGATCCATACTGATATGTTAATAATAGTTTTGAAAACGGGTGGCATTTACTCCCTCCTTATTTCTTTTTTATCCTACCCACAAAAGAGGGGAGCCTCTCGGCTCCCCTCTTTATAACCTTAAATTACTACCTACCACTGCACAAACATTCTTGGGCATGTATGTGTTTCCATCGTAACATTAGCATCTCACGATAGTCAAGATTGAAAAAGACAAACTATTACTAGAACAGGAAAACCTTTTCGGGGGGCAGGCCAGCACTCCTCCCCGGGAGTTCAAACCATGGCTTACAATGGCCTTTACCTGAAATACCTTCCTGCACCTTTTTGTTAAGATGTTTCTTCAGAAAACGCAGTGCCTCTTTCTCGTTAAAAGAGACGGCGGTTTTTCTTATCTCCAGCATCTTGTAACTCTCCTTTTTGTATGAACTCTACAACAGGTAGATGAACAGGTATATACCCACCCCTATTAAGATTACCCCCGCCGCCTTCTTGGAATAGCTGGAAAAGTTACTTATCCCTCTGGACTCAAGCACCCTCTGGGCGAAGCCTGCCGAGATACCGGCGCCGAGCACCAGCACCCAGTGTCCCAGAGCATAAGCCAGGAGCAGCCCGCCGCTGTAGGCAATCTCCTTCTGAGTGGCGGCAAAGGTTAATATTACCGCCAGCACCGGGGTGGCGCAGGGTGAAGCCAGTATTCCGAAGAAAAGGCCCATCAGGAAAGCCCCGATCAGTGCCCTTTTCTTGGGCATAAATCGCTGTGAAATGCCGATATTAAGATTCAATACTTCTGATAGTAGAAGATATAGTCCCAACAGAATAGCCACCGGGGGCAGCACATAGTTCCAGAAACCGCCGACATCGCCAAACAGTCTGCCCATAGCGCCGGCTATTATACCCAGAACAGTGAAGGTTATGGTCAGGCCAAGGACAAAGACCAGCGAATATTGAATGGCCTTCCGCTGTGAACCTTCAGCATAGCCGCCGACGTAGCCGATGACAAGCGGTATCATCGCCAGGACGCAGGGGCTGGCGCTGGAGATGATGCCTGCTAAGAAGCAAGCTGGAAAAGCCAGCCAGCCCTGGTTCTGGATAATATCGCCTATATTTGCCAGAAGACCTTCCATACTACTCTATCCCCATATTCTCTAATTGGGTAATTATCTCTTCCTTGGGTAAGAAACCAACGTGCCTGGTTACCTCGTTGCCACTACCGTCAAAGAATATCTGGGTGGGTATTGCCATTATCCCATACTGTCTGGTCTGATCCATATGGTCGTCAATTTCCACGATTACAACATTCAGCTTCCCTTCATATTCCGTAGCCAGTTCTTCAAGGATTGGCTTCATCTCCTTACAGGGAACGCAGATTCCACGCCCGAACTCGGCTATTGTCGGCAGGCCGCTGGATAGAGCCTGCTCGAGTGGTATTGAGGCAAGGTCTAGGTTCGGCTGATTATCATCAGGAGTTGGAGGCGCAGTAGACGTACAACCCACCATTAACAACAGGCATATTGATAGCACTATCCATACCGGGGAGTACCTTCGAATGACACTTACTATTTTCAACAGAAACTCCTTATCTTAATGCGGTTGTGATGAAGGTAGCCACCTCAGCCTTGGTGGGCACCCGCCCTGAGCAGACCAGCTTTTCATCAATCACCAGTCCGGGTGTGGTCAGGATGGGGTATTCCATTATCTTTTTCATGTCCTTTATTTCTTCGACTTCAGCATCGATGCCCAGTTCCTTAACCACTTCCCTTGTCGTCTTCTCAAGCTGATGGCAGCGGGCGCAACCCGGCCCAAGAACCTTGATTTTCATCCTATTACCTCCTCATAAATTTACTGAGCTATTAACCCGAAAATATAACCGGTGATGGTAGCGAAGATTACTACCAGACTCACATAGGTAAGCGTCTTCTTTGTACCCATGATACCGCGGATAACCAGCATGTTGGGCAATGAGAGTGCTGGTCCGGCCAACAACAGGGCCAACGTCGGCCCCTTCCCCATGCCCAGATCCATAAAGGCGCTGATGATGGGTACCTCGGTAAGCGTGGCAAAGTACATCAGTGATCCAAGGAAGGAAGCGATGAAGTTGGCAAAGAGGCTATTACCGCCTACCCAGCTGGTGACCGCTTCCTGAGGGACAAAGGTGGTGATGATACCAGCTACAAACACGCCAGCCAGCAGCCAGGGCACAATGAGGCGGACAAAGCGCAGCGTCTCCTTCATCCATATGCCGATTTCACCCTTGGTAAACCAGCGCCAAAGGATTATCCCCAGGGCTGCCAGCAGTATGCCGGTTGCAATCCAATTCTGTGACGCGGCGAATACCAGGATGCCCACCATCACGGCGAAAAAGACAATCTGCTGCCACCAGGGCTTGGCGGACGGGTCGGCCTCCAGGGCATCGAAGGCAGCTGAATCCTTGAGCGACTCTTCCTTACGGTAGATGAGAGCCATAATCAGACCGATACAGGCAGCAAAGACGACAGCACCAACAGCCCTGGCCAAACCCAGGTCAAAGCCCAGGATACGGGCAGTGTAGACAATGGCCAGGACATTGATTGCCGGGCCGGAGTAGAGGAATGCCACCGCGGGGCCAATGCCAGCGCCCCGCTTATAGATACCGCCGAAAAGCGGCAGCACGGTGCAGGAGCAGACGGCCAGAATGGTGCCCGATACCGAAGCAACACTGTAAGACACGAGCTTGTTAGCCTGAGGACCGAAGTATTTAATCACCGAGGCCTGTGAAATAAATACGGCAACAGCACCGGCGATAAAGAAGGCCGGCACGAGGCAGGTGAGCACATGCGCCGAGAGGTACGCCAGCAGCGCATCCCATCCACCCTGTAGTAAGCTCAGAAAAATGTCCACGATAATTCTATCCTATAATGCGCATTAAAGCATATATTATAGCTAAAAAAATTAGGCTGGAGCCCTTCCGGTTCTTATCCTGTCAGCACAGCTCGGGCCTACCCGCTCCGCCTTCTTAAGCCTCTCGCGGTCCAACTCAACTGCCTTATTTCCTTCCAGAGTCCTGGTCACTGCGTGTACCAAGTCCGTTAGGTAATCCTGCATACCATCTTTGTCAATGGAGTAGAGCGACCACAGGCCATTCTTTCTCAGCTTCAGGAAACCGGCATCGTAGAGTGCCGCCAGATTACGCGAGGCTCTGGTCTGCGAGATGTCCAGTGCCTGCATTACCTCGCAGACGCAACACTCCCGCTCCAGGAGAATATTAAGTATCCTGAGCCTGGTATCATCGGAAAGGGCTTTAAATGCCTTAACTGCGTCTCTCATTGTTTATCCTGGTTTGGCAAGTATATGCGCTTCTAAGCATATAGTAACAAAGGGTTTGCTTCTTTGTCAATGAATTGTGGCTACGTAATGAAGCGTAAAGTCACAAAACATCAGATTGTTAAATTTAAAAAAGGGGAGCCTCTCGGCTCCCCTCTCTATAACCTCTAGTTACCACCTCATCCCCCCAATAAAAAAGGAACCTTTTTATCAAAGCCACAATTCGCTATTTTGTGTGATACCGGCTGGATGTCGACAATCTATTATTTTATTGTCCTATTTGACCGTAATCCCCCAAAAGTGCTATAGACAAATATCGGGCGTTACATCTAATATTAGACTAGGATATTCTCCCGGGATTAATAATGTGGGATTAGAAGCGATATTTAAGGGATGGACGGGCGAATTAAAGACCAAGTTTATCAATGGTCTATTCCTTATGGTCTATTCCTTAATGAACAATATCAAATTTTTAACAACGTAATTATCCGGACTGAACGTGGTTCTACACAAATAAATCATATAATAGTCTCCAAAGGTAGCATTTTTAATGGGAAATTTAAAAACTACATCCAGAGCAAAAATATTGCACTTCTCTCACCGGACGAAATAGGTTCAATTCGCTCAGATTTAACTTGGGCAAAAGCTAGCGCAGGCTTTTTAGGTGGTTGGCGCCATAGCAAAGAGCTTAAGAATAGATACAGCAGTGCCACGACTTGTCCCAAATGTGAAGGAGGTGATGTCAATATAGTAGGATAGACTGAAGATTAAAAGCTTACACTCAAAGATAAAGGAGGCTTATAAAATGAAAAGGAAAAATTTCAGTATCTTGTTTGCCACGGTGCTGGTGTTGAGTCTCAGCCTGATACCAGTAGTGCCAGCGATGGCAAATGGTGGGGGCAATGGTGAGGTCATTGAAGTCTTGATCGACATCAAGCCGGGCAGCGAGGACAACTGCATCAACCTGGAGTCCAAAGGGGTGGTGCCGGTGGCAGTGTTGACCACCGATGGCTTCGATGCCAGTGACGTTAACCCGGGTACAGTGGTGTTCGCCGAATATGTTTCGTGGGTGCGCTGGGTCATGTGTGATGTGGACGGCGACGGGGACTTGGATATGCTATTCCACTTCAAGACGCAGCTCCTCGACCTTGATGAGAGCAGCACTGAGGCTACCCTTACTGGCGAGACCACTGATGGGCAGCTCATCGAAGGCACGGACGTGGTGAAAATGGTGCCCTAAGGCAAGTGAAGTTTAACTCTGGTTGCCACGACGGTGCGTGCTAAGGTAACTGACTAGTAGAGAGCCGAACACGAAAGGGGGGCACTTCTGCCCCCCTTCACTGTTTAGTTAAAATTTAGTCACCACTGCACAAACATCGGCATCACCACGTGCAGGTAGTTCTCCGACCCCACCGGCCGGATAACCCCCGGGCTGGACGGGCTGGCCATCTCCAGCGCCACCTGCGTCTCGTGCAGCACCCCCAGCACATCGGTCAGGTACTTGCCGTTAAAGGCAATCTTGGACTCCTCCCCCTCCACCACGGCATCGATTTCGCCGACGTCGTCGCCAATCTCCTCGGACCGCGCCGAAACGACAACCTTACCCGGAGCCATCTCGGCGCCGGGGGTGACCACCAGCCGGATAATGCCGCTGCCGTCGCGGGCAAAGATAGAAGCCGTCTTGGTCGCCCTCAGGAAATCGGCCACGCTGATGGTCGCCTTGGTGGTGTGGCTCTGGGGGATAAGCTGGGAGTAGTTGGGGAAGGTGCCCTGAATCAACTGGGAGACCAGCTCGATATTCTTCAGCTTAAATAGGGCCTGCCCCTTATCGGGGTTGACCATAATCTCCACCGGCTCTTCCTGCTCGGCGATGAGCCGGTTAAGCTCGGCAAGGGTGCGGGCGGGGATGACGACCTCGGTGGCTTTACTGACCGCCTCGGCCAGGGGCATCGTATAGACCGCCAGCCTGAAGCCGTCGGCCGCCGCCAGCGTCACCGTGCTACCCTCAAACTTGGCGTTGATGCCGGTCAGCACCGGCCGGGACTCTTCGGTAGCGGCGGCGAAGACCACGTGGCTGATACCCTGGCGCAGGGCTTCCACCTCAACTTTAGTGGTAATCCCCCCCTCCACTTTAGGGATAGGGGGGAAATCTTTAGCATCCACCCCGCTGATGCGAGCCTCGAAGCGGGCGCACTTCATACCCAGGGTCCTGGTCTGCTGGGACAGATTGATACTCACCTTCTCGTTGGGCAGTGAGCCGATAAAATCAGACAGCAGCCGGGCGGGCACGGTGATTGACCCCTCCTCCTCCACTTTAGCCCCAATCCAGCAGCTGATGGCCATTTCCAGGTTGGTCGCCGCCAGCTTTAGCCTTGAGCTCTCCGTAGCCAGGAGGACGTTATTAGTTATGGGCAGGGTGGTTCTAGCCGCGACGGCTCTGCCCACCACCCCCAGCCCCCAGTTCAGATTCTCTTGCAAACACGATAACTTCATGGTACACCCCCAAAAAACATGTTGCTGATGATGGGTAGTATATAACAATAATTGTTATTACTCAAGGGTAATTTTGCCGCTTTTGCCACCACTTTTTTCAACCAGGCGGATATTCTCTATTTTCATGCCCCTCTCCACCGCCTTGCACATGTCGTAGATAGTCAGTGCGGCCACGGCGGTAGCGGTCAGCGCCTCCATCTCCACCCCCGTCTTCCCCGTGTTCTTGACAGTTGAGGTAATTTCGATAGTGCTGTTCTTCTCGTCCAGCTTAAACTCAACCGTGACCTCGTCGATAAGGATTGGGTGGCACAGGGGTATCAGCCGGGGCGTCTGCTTGGCGGCCATGATACCGGCCAGCTGGGCTGTCACCAGCACCTCCCCCTTTTTGGTCTTGCCCTGCTTTATCAGATCAAGGGTGGACGCTTTCATCTTCACCGTGCCCTTGGCCACCGCCTGGCGCTGGGTATCGGCCTTTGAGGATACATCCACCATCTTGGGGCGGCCCTGGTCGTCTATATGGGTTAGTTCTTTCATAATCTTTAGAACCCCATCCCCCTGTATCCCCCTTCCCCTTATCAAGGGTAAGGGGGAATTATTTTTTTGAAAGAGGGACTCCGTCCCTCTAAAACTCCCTGTTAGCCTCCCCTTTTCCCCCCACCCCC
>JABMRW010000108.1 GCA_013202445.1 Deltaproteobacteria bacterium
AAAGCCCAGTCAACATTATTTTGCAGCCAGTCGCCAAAGCGCCCGTGCTTGATATGCTCCGGGTACCAGTTTATCTCGTCGTTGTGGGCAATAAGCTCATTCTTTACCGCCGTCGTCCTGATATACCAGGTCTGCTTGGCATAGTAGAGGAGCGGGGTATCGCAGCGCCAGCAGAAGGGATAGGTATGGCGTATCTTTTCACTGCGGAAGAGCAAATTTCGAGATTTGAGGTCAGCGATAATGTCTTTATCGGCATCTTTAACGAATTTACCGTAGCCCGGTAAAGTCCCAGTTATATTACCTTGTAAATCTACGTTCTGGACAAAGTCTAGGAGATAATCTGGGTGTGTTCCAAGCTCAAAGTCAACTTGGCCAAAAGCAGGAGCGACATGAACAATCCCTGTTCCTTCCTCCATAGACACAAAATCGGCAGTAACAACTTTATAGATTAAATCTTTCCTCGGCTTTTGTAATACAAACCGCGGTGCTCCTGATACTCCGGGTTCGTTAACGTACTCTAAACGCTTCCTCTCTATACCAAACTCATGAGGATTATATAGAGGCTTATAGTATGCCCCAGCAATTGTGGCTAAATCACTCCCCTTCAGCCTCAATATTACCTCACAATCATCAAGCCCTATATGACTCAGGCGAGCAGAAGCTAAAACTAAATACTCATCACCTACATTCACTACAACATACTCAGCATCAGGATTCACCGCTAAGGCTGTATTACCGGGTAATGTCCACGGAGTAGTTGTCCAAGCGAGTAAATAAGTAGGTTTATCTCGTGCAAGCTTGTAGAGTTTCTTTTGCCCATCACTTTCCGATGCTGGCGATGGTACAACCTTAAACTTTATGTAAACCGAGGGGTCTTCGGTATCATCCTTATAGCCCAGGGCAACCTCGTGGGAGCTCAGGGAGGTGCCGCAGCGGGGGCAGTGGGGAGTAACCCGGTAGCCCTGATAAATCAGCTCCCTATCCCACATCTGTTTTATCGCCCACCAGACGGTCTCTATGTAGTCGTTGTTCATGGTGACGTAGGCACTATCCAGGTCAACCCAGAAGGCGATGCGCTCGGTTATCGCCTCCCACTCCTTGAGGTAGCTGAAAACGCTCTCCCGGCAGCGGGCGTTAAACTTATCGATGCCAAATTCCTCGATATCCTTTTTACTGGCAAGACCGAGCGCCTTCTCCACCTCAAGCTCTACGGGCAGCCCGTGGGTATCCCAGCCGGCGATGCGCGGGGCATAGTAGCCCTTCATAGTCTTATAACGGGGTATAATATCCTTGAATACCCTGGCCAGCACATGATGTATCCCCGGCTTACCGTTAGCCGTCGGCGGTCCCTCATACAGGACGAAACGGCGCCCGTCCCGCCGGGCCTCTACACTCCGCTTAAAGACGTTCTTATTTTTCCACAAGACGAATATCTTCTCCTCAAGCTGAGGAAAATTCGTCTTACTGCCAACCGGCTCAAACATAAACACCTCTTATATATAAAAATCCCGTCCTCTAGGGACGGGACTCATCAGACCCGCGGTACCACCCTAATTCCCCCACCCCGGGTAGGGGCACTCGTTTAAGGCACATATCATGCCCTCGTCAAGAATAACGGCTGACGCCACCGACCAAGTCTACTAGGTAGTCTTATAACCACCGTTCGGTTGATAGCTCAGGAGTGATTTTCAGGGTACGGCCACATCTGCTTCCACCGCTCCAGACTCGCTTTAGTGCCCGCTCTCCCCCTACTCCTCTCCGTCACTGCCTTTACCGCCAAAGGTTAGCACAGTTTTTAAAAGAAATCAATTCAAGCTAATCCGGCTCCGGCGGCCTGGGCATAATAACCACCTTACGAACCTCACCCACACCGGTGCTTTCGGTGGTAACATCGGGGTCATCAGCCAGAGTCAGGTGGATAATACGCCGCTCATAAGCCGGCATCGGCTCCAGGGCAAACTGCTTTTCCCTCTCCTTAACCTGCTCCGCCATGCGCCGGGCTAAAGTCTGCAAAGCACTATATCGGCGCTGTTTATATCCCTCCACATCAATAACTATTGGCACCCGAGCCTTCATCTGATGAGCCACGATAAGCCTGACCACATGCTGCAGAGCCGCCAGGGTCTGCCCCCGCCGACCAATCAAGATACCAAGGTCATCACCGGTCACATTAATAGTAATAACCTCGGACGCTTCCGCGCCCTGCTCCAACGGAGTTTCGGCTTCAGGCACCACCGATGCCTCCACCCCCAGCCGAACCAGAAGGTTCTCCAGGGCCTCCCTGGCCACCCCAACTATTTCGCTTCTCTCCTCCGGTTCCATCACCAAAGACCTTACCCTGACTACGGCCTCCTCGGCTCCCAGCCCAAAAATGCCCGACTTACCCTCTTTTACGACGATGACTTCGGCCTTTTCTCGGCTGACGCCTAGCTGCTCTAAGGCTTTTTGTATAGCCTCCTCCACCGTCGGGGCGCTTATCTCCAGACTCATCATAGCTCGAACCTTCTTCCTGTGTCGAACTCGGCACGACAATATCAGCATCGCCTTCAGGGAAATCATCTAGCTTAGGAAACTCCTCTACCTTGGCGATACGTTCCTTATACTTTTTATCCCTGCCCGCCGGCTTCTTGGTCCCTGATTTAACCAGACCTCCCCACCCGCCGATAAAATACTGCATGCCAATTCTAAAGACATTTGAAGTCACCCAGAAAATAGCCAGCCCGCTGGGAAATGTCATGGTCAACCAGGCAAACATAATCGGCATCATCCATAGCATCATACTGCTCTGCGATTGCTTACCGGGGTCAGTGGCGGGCGTCATCACCATCTTCTGCTGCACCCACATCGTTCCCCCCACCAGCAGCGCCAGAAATATATCACCGGTAGCCAGGTTCAACCAGAGGAAATGATTCTCCAGCGGCAGCGTGGTATACACTATTGGCCAGGAATAAAGAAAATTAGATAGACCCACCAGATTCTCCGGTATCACCGCCAGTACCCGCATTATTGACTGGAACAGGGCTATCCAGATGGGCATCTGGATTACCAGGGGCAGCAGGCACCCGGCCGGGCTTACCCCCGATTCTTTAAAGAGCCTCATCTGTTCTTTAGCCAGCTTGTCCTTTTCCTTGGCATACTTCTTCTGAAGCTCGGCAATCTTAGGCTGGAGGTCCTGCATCGCCTTGGAGGCACGGACCTGTTTCATAGTGAGGGGGAACATCACGCCGTTAACCACCAGAGTCAGCACAATAATCGCCACCCCAAAGTTGTTGAACAGAGCATTAGTCAGCACAATGAGGGTGTTTATCATTGGCTGCATGGCTATTAAATTCCAGATATCCCCGATGAATTCCACTAAAACCAGACCTCGCTTATTACTTAATGGTAAGATTCCACAAGTTCGCCCCGGAATCAACATTCAGGGCGTAAAGGTTTTGCTCCTGGCTGTAAATATAGATAACGCCGTCACCGGCGCAAAGCGGGGCGTACACCGCGTCCTCAATATCAGCTAATAAAGTTTCTTGATTGCTAGCCGTATCTATAGCGTATATTTCGCCCTTTTCCGTGGCGACAATAACCCTGCCGTCAACCAGAACCGGCCAGGAATAAATCGGGCTTTCCAGGTCAAAGGCGGCTATTTCCTGCCCGTTTTCCGCCCCCAGGGCATAAACCTTGCCGTCAAAACAGCCGGCATAGATGGTACCGTTATAAGCCACCGCCTTCGTCCAGAACCATTTCTCCGCCGGGAATTGCCACTTCAGGCGGCCACTGGCCGCATCCAGGGCATAAAAATTACGGTCAAAGGAGCCGATATAAACCGTATCGTTATAGACCAGCGGGGTAGAGACAATAGCCCCCTCCGCCAGATACTCCCACTGCTTAGTGCCATCCACGGCGTTAAAAGCGTAGAGTTTCTTATCAAAGCAACCGATGTATAACGTTTCGCCGCTAACGGCCGGGGTTGCCCAGATTTTATCCCCGAGGGGAACCTCCCACTGCTTATCACCGGTATCTGCATCCAGGGCATAGACCTTGCCATCGGCGCCACCAAAATAGACCCTGTCCAGGGCAACTATCACACCCCCAATAATAGGCTCCAGAGTGCCCTCACGGGGGTATACCCACCTCACCGCCCCAGAAGCGATATTAATGGCGTAAATCTTGCCGTTGTAGCCGCCAACATAAACCAGGTCCCCGGCCACTGCCGGACTGCCATAGATAGCCGCCGGCGCAGTTGACTGCGAACAGCCGAAACCACCGCCCGAACTTGAGCCTTCCAGGGGGACTTCCCAGAAGCGGGTGCCATTGGCGGCACTCAACGCCACCAGCTTACTGTCCACGGCTGGCGAAGTACAACCAAAGCCACCGGCCTGCTTTACCGACGGAGCCAAAAATAGGGTGCCATCGGCTACTACCCCCCCGGAACCGCCCTCGGGGGAAGTCTTAGTGCCAATACAGCCCAAAACGGTTAGCCCCACCAGTAGCAAGACAACCAGCAGGCTAACCTTACCTACCACTACGGTATTATTTCTAATCCTCACTTATCTGCTCCTCCAGGATGGGGTACCGGGTCATAACCGCCGGCGTTAAACGGGTGGCAGCGGGCTATCCGCCTGGCTCCCAGCCACACCCCCTTAAACACGCCAAACCTGGAGATAGCCTCATAGGTATATTGAGAACAGGATGGGGTAAAACGGCAGTTAGGTGGCATAACCCGGGATAGGGTAGATTGATAAAGTCTAATTAATTCTAAGGCAAGCCTTTTCATATTTCCTCGTTAATAACCCGGCCCGGGACAACAGACCCTGAACCGATTTGTCCAGACTGGCGAACTCAGCACCGGCGGCCGGAGAGCGGGCGATGAAGATAATATCCCACCCCGGCTTTAATTGAGTTGAGCGCAATATTTCCCTCAGCCGGCGCTTCACCCGGTTTCTCACCACCGCCCCACCTACCCGCCGCCCCACCGATAAGCCATACCGAGACCAGGTAAGCCCATTGGGCAACGCCTTCATCACCACCTTACCATTCATCCACGAGCTACCTTTCTCATAAACCAAGCCGTACTGCTCTGACTTAGTAAGGTATTCTCTTCCCCGCATGGTCACACTACGGTCAATCGCTGACGTCCCTTAAGCCGCCGGGCTTTCAAGACAGCTCGCCCGCCTCGGGTACTCATTCTCGCCCGAAAGCCGTGCTCACGCTTCCTGGGAATCTTCTTTGGTTGATAAGTCCTCTTGGGCACAACAACTCCCTGCTAGATTAGGATGATTATACTTCTGCCATCTCTGGGGTGTCAATGCGAGGGGAACCCTATTCAAGGTTACCGCTAAAAACTATCTCCCCCCCTGTGAAAAAAGCACCGGCAGAAACAAAAATTTGGGGGCACTTTATGGGGATGAGTTTTCCCCCGCCGCCAGCCTAATCGCGTACGCCAACGCCACCCGTTTTATGGATATGTGCGGGCACATACGGCAATAGAGCCAGGTGCCTCGCCCTCTTTATCGCCTCCGCCATGGCACGCTGATGCTTGGCGCAGTTACCGGTTTTACGGCGGGGCTCAATCTTTCCCCTATCCGATATATAGCGACGCAGCCTAGCCGGCTCTTTGTAGTCTATTTTCTCTACGCTATCCATACAAAAAGAGCAATGCTTGCGCCTAGGTATATACCTTGACCTACCCCGTCTCCTCCCATCTGGCTCGGCAGAATTTCGTCCAGCCATAACTAATAAATCACCTAAACCCTTCTAATAAAATTACCGAACTCTAGCTTTCTTCGGGAAACGTAATGTCTTCCGGTTCCGGTTCGGCATGAGCAGCGTCCTCAGTTCCCTCAACGGGAAGAGGAGCCAATACCTGCTTATCTAGAAAGAGCACCCGGTTAGCTATCACTTCGCTTCGCGAGCGCCGCTGTCCATCCTGACCATCCCAGCTACGAGTACGTAGCCTGCCCTCAGCGTAAACACGCTGGCCCTTAGCTAAAAACTGGTTGCAATTCTCGGCTAGCCTATTCCAGGCGACCACGGTAAACCACTCCGTCTCCTGCTTGCGCTCACCTTCAGGGGTAGTATAGACCCAGTTAGTAGCAACACGAAACGAGGTTACCGGATTGCCATTAGGGGTAAAACGCATCTCGGGGTCAGTGCCAACATTTCCTATAATCATCACTTTATTCAAGGTCAACATCACCCTAACTCCTTCTGCCCTCCTCCGAACCAGCCAAAAACAAACCCCCTATGGCTGCCTACTCAAGATTAATTAATAAATGTCGCAGAACATCCTCAGAAATCCGCAGGCTCGCTTCCAGCTGTTTGCTAAATTTGGGCTGCATCTTAAACCGAGTCAATATATAACTACCCTCAAGAAAATGCTTTATAGGATAAGCTAGCCTTTTTTTGCCCCATGGCTCAACAGCCGAAACAGTGCCGCCACTATCAGTAATAAGGCGACCTACGCCATCCATTATACCATCGACAGCCTCTTTCGCCACCCCCGGACTGATAATCACCACCAATTCGTAATCGCGAAGCTTCTTATCTTCTTGAACTGCCATATTCTCCTCTATCAACTTGGTGAGACATTATAACACACAAAAAGAGATACAAACAACATCTCGGATTAACCCACCGCCAGCTTGACACAATAGCATACCCCTGATAGACTTTGGCTAATAAAGGATTCCACCACTGACCCTTGAACACTTCACAACACTAATGGCCCCGTGGTGTAGCGGTCTAACATGCCACCCTGTCACGGTGGAGATCGGGGGTTCGAATCCCCCCGGGGTCGCCAGCTTGGTAGGCAGGATATTCTGCTGTACCGCTAGCTAGGTGGAAGTTAAAGACCCTATCACCGCCAGCGCCTGAAAACCGTCAGAACCATAGCCATCGGCACCTATACTCTTAGCATATTCCTCCGAGACCGGCGCCCCGCCGATGATAACCTTGACCTTGTCCCTGAGGCCGCTCTCCTCCAGTGCCTGGATGGTGTCCCTCATGTTGACCATGGTGCTGGTGAGCAGCGCCGACAGCCCCAAAAACTGGGGGTTCTCTTCCCTCACCGCATTCACGATGCTCTGGGGCTCCATGTCATTGCCCAAATCCTTGACGGTGTAGCCGGCGCCACGGAGTAATATCGTCACTATATTCTTGCCGATATCATGGAGGTCTCCTTTTACCGTGGCTAGTAGCACCTTGCCCTTAGGCTTGATGCCGCTCTGGGCGAGGTGAGGCTCCAGTAGTTTCATAGCCGTCCCCACCGCCTCAGCCGAGGACAGCATGTCGGGGATGTAGTATGCCTTCTCCTCAAACTTCTGCCCCATGAGCTTCATGCCCTCGGTCAGCCCTTTATTGATTATATCCCGGACATCTATGCCCGTAGCCAGGGCTTTCTCGGTAAGCTCGGTCACTCCGGGCTGGCCTACCATGCCTCCGTCCAGACCCTCGTCATCCCGGGTCACCCTACCCTGGATAACATTCTCCCGAATTAAGCTGATTATATCCTCGGCCATTCTCGGTTCTCTTAACTACCTGCCTATCTCAATCCACAATGCCGGTTATCTCCGGGAGTATCTGCTGTCTTGGTACAACGGGCAACTCGAATCATAACTAAACTCTATCTTCTACCCCTACAATCGCGTTTTTCACAGGTCGGGCACGGGTTATAGCTCTCCACCCTGTCGCGCGGGCCAATACCGATAATGCCCGATATTGATTTCTGGGGAATCATCAAGCAGCCATCGGTTAAGCAGACACCGGCAGTATCGCCACCCATCGCCCGGAAGACCATCTTCTGCTGGCTGACTCTCCAATCGCAATAGCCGGGGCTGAAACGCTGGCTTATACCCAGCCCATCAGCCTCCGCCTCCCTGGCTATAATGTCCTGCACCACGTGGGCTAAGGTCTCCGCCGCATCCGAGCCGATGGCATCCAGCACGGCGGCCTGGACCATAAGCCCATCTCCAGATAGCTGGCGGACTACCTCCCCCAGGCGGCCGCCTGTGCTCAGCACGAACACGGCCACCTTCTGGCACCGCTTAAGCAGCCCGGCGACGACATTGCTACGGAAGGTAACCGAACCCTCAATAAATACCCGCGAACCCCGCACCGAATTGATATCCCTGATGACATGCGAATATGACGGTTCAATGAGGTGGCAGATGTTATCGGCATACTCCCTTACCAGAGACTCAATCCGCGCCGAAGGCACACCAGCGGTGCCGTAGCCCATACGGCTCAATACCTGCTTTATATCAACACCAAGTTCGTTTCTTATCGACGATGTAGCCATATCTGGCTCCCTTTGCTTTCCCCGGTCAGGCAACTATTAAAAAGACAGACCAGTAAATAAGAATTAACTTAATGAGAAACCAGGCGTGAGACTTGTATATTATAACATTAGCCTCTCTTTGTCCAGTGGCGGTTCGGGCACCTGTCAATATTTACTCATTGCCGGTTCTGGCACCCGCCTCAAAAGCAAGAGGCCATTTTATTGCTGTTCAGCTTACCTTACTCCCCATAATCCCCCATAACGCCCTATCAGGGCCCCTCAACCACAGCTATAAAGCTAAAAACAAAAAAGCGCCGGCTCGCTTAAAGTCGGCGCTGTTAAATTACTGGTGGAGACGGGGGAGAGTCGAACTCCACTGTCCATTGCCGAGACTGTTTCCAGTGTTTTAGCGTCTCACTTTCTAAAGACTAGTTACACAAGCGCGCTCGAATCTGATGCCGCCAAACTATTAACTCAGCTCCTCGACCAACTAATAGCCATCGGCCAGACAGCCCAGCAGATACGCCGTGTGTTTGATAACAATGGTCACCACCCCGATGAGGTAGCAGATTTACTAAAACGAGTGGGCAAAGGGGATAACCATGACCCCTAAAACCATTCGCATCGTTCCCAACATCTCGATAGCCGCCTTGCAAGCCAAGCTTGATAAACAGTTGGCAATGTGGTATTGCCTGCGGGCTATCAATCAGTGGGGAAGTGGCCGGCTGGATATGGAATATGCAGTGAAGTCCTCAGTGGCCGATTTCGGTTACTCAAAGGGCACAGCTTACCGCATCCTCAGCACCGGTAACGGCATATTTTGGGACAAAAGACCTCTTACAAAAATCAACAGACTTCAGATTAAAATCTACGGCCTTCAAAAAGTCGCCAAGTACTTTGACGTTCGTTGTGGCGGATACTTTGTTGAAATTCCCGTTGATGAGTTTGTGGATTACGGCAGAAAGAGGGTACTGCATCAAAGGTCTTGACTATATGCCGTCTATAATTCGCTAAGATTACACTTTCTAGCGGAATGTGCAACCTGGATCTTCAGCGGCCCCTTCATTTCTTATTGCCAAAGAACCATCAGCATACAATGGAGACTGTAGAAGGACTAAAGCTAAGCTCGAGGAAAATTGTGTAACCCCGGAAAAGATTTACGCAGACTCTGTGGACCGGCTGAGTATGATGAGGGTAAGGCTTCCACCCAATTTGATATTTCGTTCTTTATAGAAGCGATCTATCTTTGAAGCTGAATGAGCTTACTATAGCTCTTCGTTTGAGAAGGGTTCGACAAGGCCGGCACGCACCGCTTTCACTGCCGCCTGGGTTCTATCCGAGACGCCTAGCTTTAACAAGATGGTCTGCACGTGTTTCTTGGCGGTATCCTCGCTGATATTGAGTGTACGCCCAATTTCCTTGTTGGTCTGTCCCTGTATCACCAGGTGGAGCACGGCCTGCTCGCGAGCCGTCAGGCCGTTCCGTACCCTGCTACGCACATGTATTCCGATAGATTGGTCACCACTAACGTCGGCTAAGTCTAGCATAGCCTTGCGCAACAGGCTGGTCTTTATAAGCATGCCGCCACTGTTGACCGCTCGGATGGTGTGGTGGAGGAGGTCTTTTGAGGCATCCTTAAGGATATAGCCGCCAGCACCGGCTCTAATTGCATCCACCATGTAGGCCTCATTGTCATATATGGTGACCACGATGACCGACGTAGAGGCAAACTGGCTCTTGATGCGCCGGGTGGCTGTCAGGCCGTCCAAGTTGGGCATACGGAGGTCCATTAGAACCACGTTAGGCCGATGCTCCTTGACTTTTTCTATAGCCTCAAGGCCGTCACCTGCTTCAGCTACGACTTCTATGTCCGGAGCGGTGGCCAGCATAGCACGAAGACCTTGACGCACCATGAGGTGATCGTCCGCCAGAAGCACCTTTATCTTATCCATACTGCTCTCTCTGACCGCTGAATGGTATTTCCACACTTACTGCAGTTCCATGACCGGGGGTGCTCTCGATATTACAGGTTCCCTGCAAAAGTTCCGCCCGCCTGCGCATGCTGAGCAGCCCGGTACCCCCCCCTCTCGACGTCTCTCCGCAGCTATAGTTAAACCCGGCACCCCAATCCCTTACCTCGACCCTTATCAGGTTACCTGACGAGGTCATCCTGACACGGAGACGCTTGGTCTGGGCATGTTTTCTGGCATTGTTGATAGCTTCGTGGATGATCCGATATAGCCCTATCTCGACATTCTGAGGAAGCCTCATGTCATCGGCTTTAAAGTCGATTTTCCACCCCGTTTCTCCCTCCAATTGCTCTACCTCATAGCGTAGTGTGGTCACAAGGCCGAGATCCTTCAGGGTCGCTGGCTGGAGGCTATTGGTAACCTCCCTTGATTCCTGGATCGCTTGCTTAACCAGGGTTCTCGCTTGGAGTAGCAGTTGTTTGGCATGGGTGCCTTCGAGTTCGGTGGATTCCAGACCCTGTAGATGCTGGAAGGCTGAGGCCAAAGTCTGGGTCACCCCATCGTGAACCTCGAGGCTGATACACTCTCTCTCAGCTTCCTGTGCATCCAGGGTGTCCTTGATAAGGTTCCGCATTTGCTCTTCTTTGTAACGGACTTCCCTCTGCAGGGCTTCAACCTCAGAGCGGAGGCCTATCAGCTTTGATTCCAAGGTTTCCTTATCAGCTTGGTTGGCCTGTCCTTTCTGCGGCATCCAAACCTCCTGAGGTTCTCCGTCCACAGTACCCCTGGCCCATTAGGGGTAACCTGTTTGGGTAAGAGCACTCGTGCTCCTATACGATATGGACAGTTGGCATCTTCTATATAATAATCTACCTGTATGGGGGTTGTCAAGTGGCACATGAAATGCCATACTAATGACAGAAGGCACGTGAGGAGAAAAGGGGAGCCCTTTCCTACTGCTTTCAGCACTGGCCCATCAAATAATTTGGAGGTGAAGGAATGGCTATAGAGAAAGCGATGGCATCATCCAGTTTGGCCGAAGTAATTGACCGGATCTTGGACAAAGGGATAGTGGTAGATGCCTGGGTGCGCGTCAGCCTCGTCGGCATTGAAATCCTAGCAATCGAGGCCAGGGTCGTAGTTGCTGGCGTGGATACCTTCCTGAAGTATGCTGAGGCCGTCGGGCTGACAGAAGCCGCAGCCGCCTAGAAGCAGTAAAAATTAGAGCGCCTCGGGGTGACCATGCCGGAACCTGATGTGTGCAACGGGCTCCCCGTATCGGGTGGGTCTCAAAGGGATGGCACTGAGGGCCGGAGAAGGTACTGGCATGGTGACCCAACAGGTGTGGTCACCCCATAAGCGCAAAAAAAGGAGGAAGAAAATGCCAACCAGAGAAGCAATGAGAAGCTTAGCCGAAGATATTATCGGCTCCTATGCGGACAGGGTTGCCGGGATAGCACAGCTTAGAGAGACGGTAAAATTGGACTTAAAAGGATTTCAGGACTCCAGGATAGCTATGGCTAAGGAGCTACACGCCGACCTTTCCAAAGTTCGGCCCGCCCTTGCGGAAGATGACAGGCAGCGGCAGGGTGAGGCACGTGAATTTATGGGTGAGCTGGCTAAAGATGACAGGCAGCGGCAGAGTGAGGCACGTGAATTTATGGGAGAGCTGGCTAGAGTAATCGCTGAAGGAAAGACGGCGGTAAAAGCTCAACTAAAGGAACTCGATAATGCCCACCAAGCTATGAGTACTCAGCTACGGGCAGACCTTGCTAAAGATGAAAGGCAGCGGCAGGCGGAGGCACGCGAATTCAGGGGTGAGCTGGCTAGAGTAATCGCTGAAGGAAAGGCGGCGGTAAAGTCGCTGCTAAAGGAACTCGATGATGCCCACGCAACTATGAGCACTCAGCTAAAGGCAGACCTGACCAAAGGTGAAGAGGAGCGCTTACGAGAGGCGCGGGCTCTAAAGCAAGAACTGGTTAGAGGTGTTGCCGAGATAAAGTCCGCAGTAAGTGCTCAGC
>JABMRW010000109.1 GCA_013202445.1 Deltaproteobacteria bacterium
ATATATACCAGGTATGACCTCAATCATGTCTCACCTGCGGTTTTAGTGGTCAAAGGCTTCCGTGCCGGCGAAAGTAGCGTTCTCTGCCAGTTCTTCTTCAATGCGGAGAAGGCGGTTGTACTTGGCGGTGCGCTCGGAGCGGCAGGGGGCGCCGGCTTTGATAAGGCCGGTATTCAAGCCCACCGCCAGGTCGGCGATGGTGGTGTCTTCGGTTTCGCCGGAGCGGTGGCTTACCACCGCCTTCCAGCCGGCCAGCTGCGCTATCTCTACGGCGGCTATGGTTTCGGTAAGGGTGCCGATCTGGTTTGGCTTGATAAGAATGGCGTTGGACGCTCCTAGCTTTATACCCTTGCTCAGGCGGTTGACGTTGGTGACATAGAGGTCATCGCCCACCAGCAGGACTTTATCGCCCAGCTTTTCGGTGATGAGCTGCCAGCCGGCCCAGTCGTCCTCGGCCATGCCGTCCTCAATGCTGATAATAGGGTACTGCGATACCCATTTGACATAATATTCAACCATCTCCCGGCTGGTGAGGGAGACGCCTTCTCTGGCCAGGACGTATTTCTTGTTCTTATAAAATTCACTGGCGGCCGGGTCCAGAGCGATAAAGCAGTCCTTGCCCGGCTTATAGCCGGCCTTTTCGATGGCGGCCAGCACCGCTTCCACCGCCTGGTTATTGGAGGGCAGGGCGGGGGCAAAGCCACCCTCGTCGCCGACGTTGGTATTAAGCCCCCTGTCTTTGAGCACTTTTTTAAGCGCCTGGTAGACCTCGGCGCCCATCTGCATGGCCTGGCTGAAGCTGGCGGCCCCGGCCGGCACCACCATGAACTCCTGAAAATCAGTTGAGCCGGCGGCGTGCTTGCCGCCGTTTAAGATATTGAGCATGGGCACGGGCAGGGTGAAAGTTACCCCTCCCAGGTAGTGATATAAGGGCATGTTGAGCAGGTTGGCGGCGGCGTGGGCCACGGCTAACGAAGCTCCCAGTATGGCGTTGGCTCCCAGCCGCGACTTATTATCGGTGCCGTCAAGCTGGATGAGGTTGTGGTCGACAGTCGCCTGGTCGGTGGCCAGCGTGCCGATTATCTCCGAGGCGATAACTTCATTAACATTGGCTACCGCCCTGAGCACCCCACGCCCGCCGAAGCGGGACTTATCGCCGTCTCTGAGCTCTACCGCTTCATGTTTGCCGGTGCTGGCCCCGGAGGGCACCGCCGCCCGTCCTATAGTGCCGTTAGCCAGCTCGACCTCGACCTCCAGGGTGGGATTTCCCCTGGAGTCCAGAATTTCCCTGGCGGTGACCCTTTCTATGGTTGGCACTTTATTTCCCCCCTTTTTTAGAGGCTAAATCAAGGGCTTTATCTACCGCCTCGGCGGGGCTCTGCGCCGGGATGATGGACCTGTCCACCTTGCCGTTGCGTGATAGCGACCAGGTGTTGATGCCGATAACCGGCGTGCCGCCATGCAGGGCGTAGCTTATCTCGGAGAGAGTGCCGTAGCTGCCGCCGACGGCGATAACCGCCCTGGCCGATCTGACCACGGCGATATTGCGGGCATAGCCCATGCCGGTGGCGATGGGAATCTGGACATGGGGGTTAGCGGCCTGGCTGTCATCGCCGGGGAGGATGCCGATGGTGATTCCCCCTTCTGAGCTGGCCCCCCGGCAGGCGGCTTCCATAACTCCGCCCAGCCCGCCGCACACCAGCACGGCGCCCCGCTTGGCCAGCTCGCGGCCGACCTCTTCTGCCAGCACGGCTTCCTTTTTGGTGCACTGCCCGCCGCCGATGACGGCGATGGTTTTTGGCTTATCTACCATGTATAGCGATTATAGCACCTGAGGCTGGAGTCGGCAAAGGGGAGTTTTAAGGGGAAGAAGCCCCTTTTAAGAATTTTTCCCACCACATTTTTGGAAGTCGTTTTTCTTCCCGCCCACCCGTCCTTAAGAGGTGTTACCTCTAAAAATTCTAAGTGAGGGGAAGCCCAAGTGTTATAGGGGTGTCTTGCTTCCCACCCTGCAGAGGTTAGACCTCTATCAGTTCTTTTTTGTGGGGGTGGGGGGAGAAGGGGAGGCTAAGCTTCCGCCCCGCCGTCTTTTAGCGGGTGTTCTTCTTCCCACCCTCCCGCCCTCATAAGTTACGCTTCTAAAGCTTTCTTTTTCCCCTCCCCCGTTTTTAGCGGGTGTCTATTTTCCCACCCGCCCACCCTAAAGAAGTGATACTTCTATCAA
>JABMRW010000013.1 GCA_013202445.1 Deltaproteobacteria bacterium
CAGAAGTGATACTTCTATCAATTTCTTCTCAGAGGGGAGAAGGGGAGGGGTTTAAGAGATGAAAAGAGGTGAAACCTTTTTGGGTGGGAGGGTGGGAAGTAAGACAATGGGGGGCTGTGCGGGGTGGGGAATAGATAAAAAGGGGGTGGGGGCTTATAATAAGAGTGGATTTTTACAGGAGGTAACCATGATTAGAAGCCTGGGGGATAAAACACCAAAGATAGCCAAAACCGCCTTCGTCAGCGAAGCCGCCTATATTATCGGGGAGGTTGAAATAGGAGAGCATTCCAGCGTGTGGCCGGGGGCGGTAATCAGGGCCGACTTCGGCAGCATAAAAATCGGCGATAACACCGCCGTTGAGGATAACTGCGTTCTTCACTCCGGGACGCCTTCCGAACCCGGCTACCGGGAAAAGATGACAATCGGGGATAACGTGCATATCGGCCACGGGGCGGTGCTCAACTGCCGCAAAATCGGCAATAAAGTGCTGGTGGGGATGAACGTCACCATACTGCACGACACCGAAATCGGCCAATACTGCATAATCGCCGCCGGCTGCCTGGTCAAGGAGGGGGCCAAGATACCCGACGGTTCGTTCGTGGCCGGTGTACCGGGGAGGGTGATGGGCAAGGCTACCAAGAAGCAGTTGTGGTGGGTTGAGAACGCGCCTGAAATCTACAAGGAACTAATCGAGCGGTACAAGGGGGAGGGGCTCTAACTATCCTTATATCCTTCACGTCCTGGCTAGAGTCGGCACCCCAAATCGAATCAGCTATGGAATAGCGGCGACAGCCTGTATTTCTATTTTTAACTCCGGGACGGCTAGAGCCGCCACGCCAACCAGAGTAGATGCCGGCGGATTGTTGTTCACGGCAAACTCGGGGCAGTTCTCCTCCCAAAAGTCCTGCATTGCCTTATCCGCCTCTTCCCAAACCGGGTCACCAAGCATACCACCCGGAAACGAGCCTTTCACGCAATACCACATATGTAGAATGTACTTCAGCGACGAGCCATACTCTCCCAGTATCGTTTTGATAGATTCCAGCGCATTTTTGGTCTGCTCCCCTATTGCCTGGGGAGTTTTACCCGTACCGGGGTCAGTGCCTGCCGACCCACTAAGGTAAATAGTCCCCCTGGCCCCAAACACAACAGTACCCTTGGCCCATTCCCTATTTTGCCCGGCGATAACAAATGGTGAACGTTTAATCTCCACCAGATAACTCCTGAATTTTCATTCCTTAGCCAAACTCAAAAAAGGGGCTGCTGAAATTCCCCCTACATCTTATCGGGGGCGGTCATGCCCATAAGGTGCAGCGTCCGCGCCAGCGTGAGCCTGGCGGCGGCCACCAGCTTGAGCCGCGCCTTTGATAAAGCCTCATCATCGGTGACCACGCGGCACTGCTTGTAGAAGCTGTGGAAGACAGTGGCTAAGTCCTGAGCGTAGTAGGCCAGGTGGTGGGGCTCCAGAGTCTGGGTTACCATCTCGACCACCTCCGGCAGCAGCAGCATCTTGCGGATTAAGGTAAGCTCCGGCCCGGCGGTGAGCAGAGAGACATCGCCGTCACTGTAATCAATCTTCTTATCTTCAGCCAGACGAAGTATGCTGGCGATGCGGGCGTGGGCGTACTGGACATAGTAGACCGGGTTATCGGCGGACTGCTTCTTGGCCAGCTCCAGGTCAAAGTCCATCTGGCTATCGGCGGAGCGGGCGGCGAAGAAGAAGCGGCAGGCATCGGCGCCGACTTCATCTATCAATTCGCGCAGGGTGACGATATCGCCGCTGCGCTTGGAGAGCTTGACCACCTCACCGGCCCGGGAAAGCGTTACCATCTGCGAGATTATCACCACCAGCCGCTCGGGTGAAATGCCCAGCGCCTGTACCACCGCCTTCATCCGGGAGATATGCCCCTGGTGGTCGGCTCCCCAGATATCGATTACCTTATCAAATTTTCTTTCAACGAACTTGTTATAGTGATAGGCGATATCGGTGGCGAAATATGTCGGGGAGCCATCGCTGCGCACCACCACGTTGTCCTTATCTTCGCCCAGAGCAGTGGAGACAAACCAGGTGGCGGCTTCCCTCTCGGAGATATAGCCGCCTTCACGTAGCAACGACATCACCTTATCATACTGCCCCTGCTCAAAGAGCTCCCGCTCTCGGAACCAGACGTCGAAGCCGACCCCCAGAAAATCCAGGTCAGCCTTTATCCGGGCTATCATTTTGTCTAAGCCAATTTTGCCCAGTTCGGCTACCGCCTCTTTCTCCGGCAGAGAGAGAAATCTATCGCCCTCACCGGCGATAATCTCCCCGGCCAGGTCAACGATATAGTCGCCCAGGTAGCCGTCGGCGGGCATTTCGGCGTCAACCTTCAAGGCCTGCTGGTAGCGGGCGTAGAGGGAGCGGTAGAAGGCGTCCATCTGGCTTCCGGCGTCGTTGACGTAGTATTCCTTCTCCACCTTATAGCCGGCGGCCGACAGCACGTTAGCCAGGGTGTTACCCAGGATAGCGCCGCGCCCGTGGCCGACGTGGAGGGGGCCGGTGGGATTAACGCTGACGAACTCCAGTTGAACGCGGCTTCCCTGACCCAGCTCAATATCGCCGTAGGCATCACCGGCGGGCAGGATAGAGTCCACCTGCCGGGTTAACCAGTCGTTTTTAAGGGTAAAATTGATGAATCCCGGCGGCGCCACGGTGACAGTTTCAATTTCGGGGGCGGTGGAGATAAAGCCGACTAAATCTTCGGCGATAGCCAGTGGGCTGGCCCCGGTAGCCCGGGCCAGTTTCAGGGGCAGGCTTGAGGCGTAGTCGCCGTGCTCGGGGTTCTGGGGGTGCTCTATGGTAATCTCGGGCACCGCCACCGAGGGCAGTTTGCCCGATTTCTGGGCTTTATCAGCCGCCTGCGCCAGCAGCTCTACAATCCTTTGCTTAATCATCTATTTCCAGCTTATATTATTTTGAAATAGCGACGCCAGTAACTCCTGCATTTATTTAACAGGGAAAGCCCTCTTTGAAACGGCCGCTTCAAAGAGGCAGCGTACCTTATTCGGGTTGGAGAAGTGGCTTTAAACTATTCGCTTTCGGTAGCCAGCCTGGCTATGCTGAACTGCGCGCCCTGGGGCGTATCCTGGCAGTCAATGACCATCCCGTCCAGCGCCTGGGTCAACTCGGCGCTGACGAATAAGACCTCGAACCCTTCGCTCTCGACCACCTGGTCGCCTTCTTTTTTCCTGTCCAGCGCCATGTCCAACTGGCTGGGCCTCACCATCGAGGGAACCAGCCTGATGGCCAGCTCCGGGTCTTCCGTCTGCGCCTGGATGGCTTCCTTTAATCTTGCCGCCGCCTGCGCCGTTACCGTCAGCATAATACTACTTTATTTACCTGCCTACACTACTGTTACCTTCATCGCCCGGGGACCTTTAGCCCCGGTTCCCATTTCGAATTCCACACTTGCGCCCTCTTCCATGGCATCGAAATCGGCCTCAACCAAGTCGGAGCGGTGGAAGAAGACCTCGTTACCGTCTTCGGCGGTGATGAAACCGAAGCCCCTGTCCCTGATAAGTTTTTTCACTGTTCCTTTCAAGTTACCTACCTCCTTTATTAAAACAAAAATCCTGCTCAAGCCACCAAACAGGCCTGCAGGCTCTAATTAGGCAAATTCTTTTTTAGCAAGACATCTCGATTAACCATATTCTACCAATTCATTGCGCCATATGCAAGAGGCTATTTCACTATATTGGGGCATTAGGGCAGAAGGATTTCAATTCTCTGCATCTCACCTGCTTTAAATTTACTCAGCAACCTACCCCCTTAATCCCCCTCCCTTACAAGGGAGGGGGAATTTTTTTATAAAAGAGGGGCTGACGCCCCTCTTAAACACCCCGCCGGGTTAGCAACTTTTTAAAGGGGCGGGATAAAAAGGGCTTTAGCCCTTTTACATTAAGGGTGGCGGGCGGGAAAAGATAAAAAAAGGGGTGGGGGTAAGCTACCTAGCTCCATTCTCCGCCGGCCTGCCAGACACGAGCCAGCTCCGCCGACAGCAGCTTGTGCTCAGCCTGCTTTAAGCCCGGGTCCTGCTCGAAGAGCCTGATGGCCTCGGTGCGGGCCAGCTCTAAAAGCTTTACGTCGGAGAGTTTAGCCATGCGCAGGTCGGGCAGGCCGCTCTGGCGGGTGCCGAAGAACTTGCCGGGGCCGCGCAGCTTGAGGTCTTCCTCCGCCAACTCAAAACCATCCTGAATCTTTTCTATCAAGTCCAGCCGCGCCCGGCCTATCTCCGAGGGGTTTTCCGCCAGGAGCATGCAGTAGCTCTGCTGGCTGCCCCGCCCCACCCGGCCGCGGAACTGGTGCAGCTGCGACAGGCCGAAACGGTCGGCGCTTTCCACCAGCATGACGGTGGCGTTGGGGACGTCAATGCCCACCTCCACCACCGGCGTTGAAACTAAGATATCAAGCTCGCCGGAGCGGAACTTATGCATTACCGCGTCCTTTTCCGCCGCCGACAGGCGCCCGTGAATCAGGCCCAGTTTAAGGTCGGGGAAGACATCGCGGGATAAGCGCTCATACTCGGCTACCGCCGCCCTGGCCTGGATGGTCTCCGACTCCTCGACCAGCGGGCAAATGATAAACGCCTGGCGGCCTTCGGCTACCTGGCGGCGTAAAAAAGCGTAGGCGCTGGCCCGCTGCGCCTGTTTAAGCCAGCGGGTCTTGATTGACTGCCTGCCCGGTGGAAGCTCGTCAATAACCGAGAGGTCAAGGTCGCCGTAGAGGGTTAAGGCCAGAGTGCGGGGTATGGGGGTGGCCGTCATCACCAGCACGTGGGGATTAAAGCCCTTCTGCCGCAGCGCCGAGCGCTGGGCGACGCCGAAGCGGTGCTGTTCGTCGACCACGGCCAGGCCCAGTTTATTAAAACCGACCTCCTTCTGAATAATGGCGTGGGTGCCGATAATGATATCAATATCGCCGTCCCTGATACGCTGCTGGATGGCCTTCTTACTGGCCTGTTTTAAATCGCCGATGAGGAGAGCAATAGTAAGCGGCCGGGGCAAAAGCCCGGAAAAGCGGCGCAGGTTGTCTTCTTCCGATACCTCACCGGCGGTTCTGGAGAGCAATTCGCCGACAGTGGCAAAATGCTGCTCGGCTAAAATTTCGGTGGGAGCCATGAACGCCCCCTGGTAGCCGCTGGCGGCCGCCGCCAGCAGCGCCGCCGTAGCCACCACCGTCTTGCCGCTGCCGACCTCGCCCTGCAACAGCCGGGACATGGCCCTCGGCTTTTCCAAATCGGATAACAGCTCTTTAAGCACCTTCTGCTGGGCGGCGGTAAGCTCGAAGGGCAGGGATTTCAGAAAGGTATCCAAAACCGGTTTGTCCAGACTGACCGGGGTGCCCGGCTGGCTCTCCTGCCACTTCCGCCTGCGGCCCAGCACGCCCAGTTGGAGGAGAAAAAGCTCGTCGAAGGCGAGGCGGGTCCTGGCGTCATCTTTGGCGGCCTCGTCTTCCGGGTAGTGCGCCTGAGCGATGGCCGACGGCAGCTCAACCAACCTGCAACGCTCTCTTAAATTCAATGGTAAAAAGTCTTCCACCTGCCCGGCCCACCGGTCGACCACCTGCTTCATCAGCTTCCTTACCTGGCGGGGCTTGAGTCCCCGTGTAAGCGAATATAGCGGCACCAGACGGCCGGTATGAACCAGTTCCCTGTCCTCCATAAGCTCCCACTCCGGCGACTCAAAGACATGGCGGCCGCCGAACAGCCTCACCCGGCCGCTTAAGACCACACGGGCATTAGTCGGCAGGCTCCTGGCGATATAGGGGTTATTGAACCAGACCGCCCGGACATTGCCCGTCTCGTCGCCGACGATGGCCTCGGTGCCCCGCCTCCCGCCGAGCATGGTCACCTGCGACTGCCAGACGTTGGCGGTGATGGTCTGCTCCTCACCCTCGGTAAGCTCGGAGATAAATATGCTCCGGCTGTAATCCAGGTGGCGGTGGGGGAAGAAATAGAGCAAGTCCCGTATTGTCTTAACCCCCAGATGGCCGAACTTGGCCGCCATAGCCGTGCTGACCCCGTTAAGCGAGGTGATGGGGAAATCGAGAGATTGGCCGGTGGCTTCCGGCGCCGCCACAACACGCTTGCGGGGAGGGGTAACGCTTTTCCTGGGGGGTGGTTTTTCTACGGCTTTTTCCTCTTTAGTCGATTCAGTTGAGTCCAGAAAGGCGAAGATATCGGCTATCCATTTTTGGCGCTGCTGCTGATTTAAAGAGGCGTATTTGGGGTCGTCCAGGCGGAGCCTGCGGATATGGGCCATGATGGGAGGGGCGGTTATTGATTCTAATGCCTGACCGGCCCAGCGGCGGAGGAATTTGTCCAGACCGCCGATTACCGCCGTATCGGCATAGCCCTTTTCACGCTCCAGCTCAAGAACCTTGCGCAGAGGCTCAACGTTCAGCGCCAAGGCTCACTCCCTGTCGCCCAGCACCGCCACCCCCAAAACCCGGGGGCCGACATGCGCCCCCACTACCGGGCTGACCCTAGAGCGGTAGATGGTCTCCCCGGGGAACCGGGACTGGAGCCGAAGAGCCAGCTCGTCGGCCTCATCGGGGGTGGTGGCATGCTCCACCCCTATCCCATCGATTTTGGTAAAGCCGTCGGCAAAATCATATAAGTAGTCTATTGCCCTGGCGCGGGAGTGCTCCCGGGCGAAGGGATAGACCTCGCCGTCCCTGATACCTAAAATAGGGCTCACCTTGAGCACCGTGCCCAGAAAGGTCTTGGCCTTGCCGATGCGCCCGCCCCGCCTGAGATACTCCAGAGTGCCGAAAGCCATACGGCCATGCGCCCGGGGTATGTTGTTACGAACACCCTCCATAATTTTATCCAGTTTAGCCCCGTCTTGAGCGGCCTTGGCCGCCGCTATAACTATCAGCCCCTGCACCATAATCACCGACAGGGAATCAATCACCTCTACCCGGCACTTCTTCTTCATCCGCTCCCTGGCCAGCAGGGCGGTATCGTAGCTGGCGGTGAGCTTGTGGGAGCTGGTAATGACCAGAATGTCCCCGGTCTCTTCGGCCACCTTATCATAGGTATCGGCGAAGTGGCCCAGCGGGGGCACGATGGTGGCGGGGTAAATCTTGCTGGCAGCCAGCTTATCGTAGAACTGCTCGGTGGTCAGGTCAACGCCGTCGCGGTAGTTTATATTGCCGAAGATAACGTTTATCGGGATTACCGTAATCCCCAGCTCTTCGGCTAGCTCGGCGGGTATGTCACCCAGGCTATCGGTAATAATCTTGACCGTCATAATAAAACCACCCCCTTACTCTACGGAAGCGATATAGTTATAGTGAGGCTGGCCGCCCTGTACTACCTCGACCTGAAGCTGGGGATAGCGCTCTCGGATAGACGCCGCCGTCTGCTCCGCCTCGGCCGACTTGGTGTCCGCCCCGTAATATATGGTGACCACCTCGGCTTTATCCGGCTCTACCCTCTCCAGCACCTCGTTGAGAACCTCGTCCGTTTTATCGCCCACCGCCACCAGGTCTCCGTCCAGGAAGCCGATGGCCTGGTTCTTCTTGATGTCCAGCCCGCCCAGCCGGGTGGCCCGCACCGCCCGGGTAACCTCAATAGACTTTACCTCCAAATGCGCCTGGTACATACTCACGGTGTTGGTCTCCAGGTCAGCTTCGTAATCAAATGCCAGAAGGGCGGCTACCCCCTGCGGAATGGTCCTAGTGGGCACCACATGAATCTTCTTCTTGGTCAGCGACGGCACCTGCTCGGCGGTGAGGACAATATTCTTGTTGTTTGGCAGGATGATGACCTTCTCCGAGGGGACAGCTTCCACCGCCTGGAGCAAATCCTTGGTGCTGGGGTTCATCGTCTGGCCGCCGGGAACGATAATGGTCGTTCCCAGGCTGGTGAAAACCTGGCTCAAGCCATCCCCAACCACCACCGCCACAATAGCCGTGTCCACCTCCGGCATGCGCTCCTTCTGCATCTCTAAAAAGTCGCGGTACTGCTCGTCCATATTGCGTATATTAATCTGGTGTAAAGTTCCCAGTGGGTTAACGTAGTGCATGATATCGCCGGGGTCCAGGCTGTGAATGTGAACCCTGACCGCCGATTCGTCGCCGATGACAATCACCGACAGCCCCTTCTTCTCCAGCCGCTTGCGGAGCTTTTCCGGGTCAAGCTTGGCGCCCTTGATGACAAAGTTGGTGCAGTAGCCGTAGGGCACCTCGTCCTCCGCACCCACCATCTGGGGAACCTTGGTGGTGAGGGGTATGCTGCTGGCTATCATCCAGGGACGACGCAGTTTAAGCTGTTCGGTCTCGCCTTTAAGATAGTGGAGGGCGCCCTCCAGTATGGTATAGAGGCCCTGCCCCCCGGCATCCACCACCCCGGACTCCTTGAGCACGGGCAGCAGGGTGGGGGTGTTGGCTACCGACTCCTTGGCGGCTTCCACGGTGGCTTCCATGACCGAGATGACGTCATTACTGACATCGGCGGCGTGGGACTTGGCCGCCTCGGCCGCCTCCCTCATTACGGTGAGGATAGTCCCCTCCACCGGGTTACTCAAACCGTTATAGGCCGTCCTGGAGGCCAGCAGGAGGCATTCCACCAGGTCGGCGCCGTTCATGGTGTCCTTTCCGTCCAGGCCCTGAGCCAGGCCGGCCCATATCTGGGACAGGATGACGCCGCTGTTGCCCCTTGCCCCTATCAGCGCCCCCCGGGCTATGGCCTGGGCCACCCCCGAGACGCTGTTATTAGCCATCTGATAGGATTCCTCAATGGAGGAACGCATGGTGAGCAGCATGTTGGTGCCGGTATCGCCATCGGGGACGGGGAAAACATTGAGGGCGTCAACATCGGCGGCGCTCTTCTCCAGCCAGCCGGTGGCGGCGGTGAACATCTCCCGCAAATCTTTACCGCTGATGGATTTAGCCTCTGCCATCTATCTCATCCTTGCCACCTGGGGCCGGCTGTGCTAATATTTATGGACGGAATTCTACCCTAAATCGGCCCATTAGTCAAAGGAGAAAGAACTTGAAGTGCGATATCTGTGGCAAAACACCTCAATTCGGTCATAATGTGAGCCACTCTAAACGGCATACCAACCGCCAGTGGACGCCCAATATACACCCTGTTACCTTAACCATCGATGGTAAGCCCAAAAAGATGAAGCTCTGTACCCGCTGCCTGCGCACCCAGCACAAGCTGGCTAAACTAAGCTCGCCCTCAGCTCCCTAAGGGCTTGAGCTACCGTCTGCCCCGAACCGAATACCGCCGCCCCGGCTACCAGCACCCTGGCTCCCGCCTTGACCACCCCTGGAGCGACTTCAACATTGATGCCACCGTCCACCTCTAATTCGGCGGGTAAATTTTTATCATCCAGCTCCGCCCTTAAACCGGCTATCTTGCCCAGCATCGATTCAATGAAGGGCTGGCCGCCGTAGCCGGGATTGACCGTCATCACCAAAAGTAAGTCTATTTCCGGCAGTATTTTGCTGACGGCGCTTGCCGGCGTCTCCGGATTAAGAGAAACCCCCGCTTTAACCCCCAAATCCTTGATTGACTGCACCACCTGCTTGATATTGGGGCAGGTCTCTATATGTACAGTTATAATATCGGCGCCGGCCTGAGCGAACTGGGCAATCTGCCGTTCCGGAGTTTCAATCATGAGGTGGACATCAAGGGGGAGGCCGGTCCATTTACGGATGGCCGCCACCACCTGAGCGCCTATGGTTATGGGTGGGACGAACTGCCCGTCCATGACATCTATATGGATATAGTCGGCGCCGGCGTTAGCCGCTTCGGCAACCTGTTCGCCGAGGCGGGCGAAATCGGCGGAGAGGATGGAGGGGGCGAGCTTTACCTCCACCTTAGTTCCCACCCCTGGCTCCGATTGTTTTCCTGGCCGAGCTTAACGCCTTTTCTACCTGTCTGGGGGCGGTGCCGCCGGTGACATCGCGGGCGGCAATAGAGGATTCAACGGTTATTGAGAAAACGTCTTTTTCAAACAATTTGGAGAACTTTTTATATTCGGTGAGGGTGAGTTTGCTAAACGGCTTATTCTGCTCGACAGCGTAGGTTACCAGTTTAGCCACCGCCTCGTGGGCGGGGCGGAAGGCCTCTCCCTTTTTAACCAGATAGTCGGCCAGGTCGGTGGCCAGGATATAGCCCTTCTCTACCGCCGCCCTGGCGTTTTCGGCGTTTACCTTGATGGTCTTGACCATGCCGCTGAAGACATTGAGCGTGGAGAGGAGGGTGTCCACGGTATCAAAGAAGCCCTCTTTATCCTCCTGCAAATCACGGTTATAGGCCAGAGGCAGCGCCTTCATGGTGGTGAGTAAAGCCATCAGGTTGCCGTAGACGCGGCCCGTTTTGCCCCGCGCCAGCTCGGCGACATCGGGGTTCTTCTTCTGGGGCATGATGCTGGAGCCGGTGGAGTAGGCTTCGTCAAGCTCAATAAAGCTAAACTCGGCCGACGACCATAAAATAATCTCCTCGGCTAATCTGGAGAGGTGCATCATACAGAAGCTGGCCGCCGCTTCGTACTCTAAAATAAAGTCCCGGTCCGAGACGGCGTCCAGGCTGTTCCGGCTCACCTGGCTGAAACCGAGCTCTTTAGCTAAAAATTCGCGGTCAATATCATAGGCGACGCCGGCCAGTGCACCGCTGCCCAGCGGCATGACATCAACACGCTTTAAGCAGTCTATAAAGCGGGCGGTATCGCGCTGTAGCATCTCAAAATAGGCTAAAAGGTGGTGCGCTAAAAGCACCGGCTGTGCCGTCTGCAGGTGGGTATAGCCGGGGACGATTACCTCTTTGTTGGCCCCGGCCAGGGCGACGAGCGCCTCCTGGAACCCGCCGAGTTCTACCAGGGTGTTGGCGACGGCGTCCCTGGCAAAGAGGCGCATATCCAGCGCCACCTGGTCGTTGCGGGAGCGGGCGGTGTGGAGCTTGCCGCCGACTTCGCCGACTTTCTCTATCAGGCGGGCTTCGATGTGCATGTGGATGTCTTCCAGTTCCGCCTTGAAGAGAAACTGGCCCAGGGCGAACTCCTCCTTGATACCGTTCAAGCCGATGACGATGGTTTCCGCCTCCTTGTCCGTGATAATGCCCTGCTTTGCCAGCATGCGGGCGTGGGCGATGCTGCCGGCGATGTCGTAGGGGTAGAGGCGCCAGTCATAGGGGATGGAGGCGGTGTACTGGTCTACTTTTTTATCCGCCGCCTTTTTAAAACGGCCCCTTATTTGGCTCATTTTAGCCTTCCTTCTTCTTTTTGCCCTGCATCCTTGCCTGCGTGCGGGCGGGCAGACCCCACAGGTGGATAAAGCCGACGGCGGCGCTCTGGTCGAAGACGTCCCCTTTATCGTAGGTGGCCAGGTCGTGGCGGTAGAGGGAATAGGGGGACTTGCGCCCCACTACAGTTGAGCTGCCTTTATGCAGCTTGAGCCTGACCGCGCCGGTGACAAAGCGCTGGGAGGATTCGACGTAGGCGGCCAGGTCTTCCCGGAACGAGGTGAACCAGAGGCCGTTATAGACAAGGTCAGAATATTCGCCGGATACAATCTGTTTGAAGCGCAGCTGCTCTTTTGACAGGCAGAGCGACTCCAGAGCTTGGTGCGCCTGAATCAATAGCAGGGCGGCGGGGGCTTCGTAGACCTCGCGGGACTTGATGCCGACCACCCTGTCTTCTATATGGTCGATGCGGCCTATGCCGTGTTTGCCGGCCAGGTCGTTGGCCTTCTGGATAAGGGCGATGCCGTCCATTTTATTGCCGTTAAGCGTCACCGGTATCCCCTTTTCAAAGCCAATCTCGGCATACTCCGCCTTATCCGGGGTATCGGCAATTGACTTTACCCAGATAAAGGCGTCTTCAGGTGGCTCGGCCCAGGGGTCTTCCATGACCCCGCACTCAATGCTGCGCCCCCACAGGTTCTGGTCTATGGAGTAGGGGCTTTCGGCGGTAACGGGGAGGGGGATGGCGTGGCGCTTGGCATATTTTATCGTCTCGTCGCGGGTCATGTCCCAGTCGCGGGCCGGGGCTAATATTTTAAGGTCGGGCGCCAGACCGGCCACGCTGACATCAAAGCGCACCTGGTCGTTGCCCTTGCCGGTGCAGCCGTGGGCCACCGATTTGGCCCCCTCTTTTATCGCCGTTTCCACCAGTAATCTGGCCATAAGCGGGCGGGCCAGAGCCGTCGCCAGCGGGTACTGCCCCTGATACATAGCGTTGGCCTTGAGCGCCGGGAAGACGAACTCGTCGACGAAGGCCTCTCTGGCGTCGGCGACTATCGCCTTGACCGCGCCCAGTTTAAGCGCTTTTTCCCGGATTGCCGGGAAGTCGGGCTCGTTGCCGACATCGACGCTGAAGGCGATAACCTCCAGGTTATGCTTCTCCTTTAGCCACTTTATGGCTACCGAGGTATCCACGCCGCCGCTGTAAGCCAGCACTACTTTTTCAGCCATGATAAATCTCCGTTATTTTGCTATACTAACCAGCGCTTCATCCAGTATACCTAAAGCCTCATCGACCTCTTTCTTGCCGATAATTAGCGGGGGTATAAAGCGCAGGGTGTTGGGCTTGAGTTGATTGACCAGCAGGCCCCTCTCAAGACAAGCCGTCAGCAGCGCCGGGGCGATGTCGCTGTTAAACTCCAGCGCCACCAGCAGTCCCCGCCCCCTGATATCGGTGATGGAGGGGAACTTCGGCTTCATCTTCTCCAACCCGTCGATAAGATACTGCCCCACCTCTTTCACCCTGCCGGCGATATTGTTATCGATAACGAACTTTACCGTGGCGTAGCCGGCGGCGCAGGCCAGTGGATTGCCCCCGAAAGTAGAGCCGTGCTCGCCGGGGGCGAACACCGAGGCTTTTTCTTTGGCTAAAATAGCCCCGATTGGCACGCCGCTGGCCAGACCCTTGGCCAGGGTCATTATATCAGGTTCAACGCCATATTGCTCGTAGGCGAAGAGCGTTCCCGTCCTGCCCACGCCGGTCTGAATCTCGTCTAAAATAAGCAGGATGCCCTTCTGGTCGCACCATTTACGTACGGCGGGCAGATAGCCTTCGTCGGGGAAGTTAACCCCGCCTTCGCCCTGGATAGGCTCCAGCATCACGGCGCAGGTGCGCTCCGTAGTGGCCGACTTTATAGCTTCAATGTTATTAAATTCCACATTGACGAAGCCGGTGGGGAGGGGTGGATAGGACTGCTGGAACTTGGGCTGGCCGGTAGCCGCCACCATGGCCAGGGTACGCCCGTGAAAGGAGCTAAAGGTGCTCATGACCTCGTAGGCACCCTTTAAGTTGAGCTGGCCGTAGCGGCGAGCCAGCTTGACCGCCCCCTCGTTGGCCTCGGCGCCGCTGTTGCCGAAGAAGACCCTGTCCAGGCAGCTGTTTTCCACCAGAAGCTGCGCCAGCTGGAGCTGGGGGACGGTGTAGAACTGGTTGGAGGTCTGGATGAGCAGATTGGCCTGCTCGGTCAGCGCCCTGGTTACCGCCGGGTGGCAGTGCCCCAGAGTGGTCACCGCCCAGCCGCCGACAAAGTCCAGGTACTGCTTGCCCTCATCACCCCAGACATAGGGCCCCTTGCCCTTGACAATGGTCAGCGGGACGCGCTCGAAGGTATTCATGTAGTATTTTTTCTCTATTTCCTGCCAGTTGGTCATTTTTGTTTTCCTATCTGGTGGGAGTTTCTACTTTACCCCTTATACCTTTACTTAGCAACCCTCCCCCTGTATCCCCCTCCCTTGCAAGGGAGGGGGAAGGGTTTTTTATATGAGAGGGGCTTCGCCCCTCTTTAACTCCCTATATTTTACTCTTCCTTATAAAGGCGGTGGGCGGGAATAGATATAATCGGGGGAGGCTCCGCCCCTTTAAAAATCTCTTCTTTATTTCTTTATTGTAGTGCCGCCGCCCTTGCCGTTAATGTCATCAAGGAGGGCGTGCGACTGCCTGCCGTCAACGATGATGCAGGATGCCGAAGCCCCCGATATAGCCCTCAGGCAGGCTTTAATCTTGGGAATCATCCCCCCCGACGCCGTGCCCGAAGCCATCAGAGCCTCGGCCTCACCGGGGGAAAGATGAGAAAGCAGATTACCGGAATGGTCGGAAACACCGGCGACATCGGTCAGGAAGACCAGCTTTTCGGCGCCGATAGCGGCGGCAATCTCGCCGGCGACGATATCGGCATTTATATTGAGCACGCGGGGGGCCTTCTCCGCCTTAACGTCGATGGCGATGGGCGCCACCACCGGTATATAGCCGGCCTGAAGCAGCGCCTCCAGGGGGGCGGGGTTGATTTTGACCACATCGCCCACATAGCCCAGTTCCTTATTCTTAATTTTTCCCTGGATTAAAGCCCCGTCAACGCCGCAGATGCCTACAGCCATGCCGCCGCGGGCGTTGATATCGGCGACGATTTCTTTATTGACCACCCCCACCAGCACCGAGACCACCACCTCAAGGGTCTGTTCGTCAGTAACGCGCTCGCCGTTGATAAAGCGGGTTTCAATGCCGCGCTTTTCCAGCCGGCTGGTTATCACCTTGCCGCCGCCGTGGACTATCACCAGCGACCTGCCCCGCTCCTGCAGGGCGACGATATCAGCGATGGTAGTATCGTGGCTGCCTAAAGTGGCGCCGCCTATCTTGATTACAACTGCCTTATCCAATTTACTCCCCATACTTTATGTCATGTACTCGCTGTTAATGGCGACGTATTCCTCGGAGAGGTCACAGCCCCAGGCGGTGGCGCTCCCCTTTCCCAGATTTAGATTCACGCTTAGATTTATCTCCTTGCCCTTCAAAAGCCTGTTTACCGCACGCTTGCCGACAGGTAGTGCCCTGCCCGCCTTGATTACCTGAGTTTCGCCGAGGTAAAGGTCAATCCTATACTCATCCATATCCGCCCCGCTGCGACCCACCGCCGCCACCACCCGCCCCCAGTTGGGGTCAGCGCCGTGAATGGCCGCCTTGACCAGCGCCGAGCTTACAACCGCCCTGGCCGCCTGCCTCGCCTCCTTAACACTGGCGGCACCGTTAATAACAACCTCAATGAGCCTGGTCGCCCCCTCGCCGTCAGCGGCGATAAGTTTGGCCAGATAGACGCAGACCCGCTCCAGCGCCTTCCGGAAGGCATCCACCAAAGGGCTAGCCGCTGAAATCGGCTCGCCGCCGGCCATACCGTTGGCCAGGAGCAGTACCGTATCGCTGGGGCTGGTATCGCCGTCAACCGAAATCATGTTGAACGATGCGTCCACCGCCTTTTTTAGCGTACCTTTTAGAAAGCCCGTCTCCACGGCGGCGTCGGTGGTGAGGAAGCAGAGCAGCGTGGCCATATCGGGGTGAATCATCCCCGAACCCTTGGCCGCCCCGCCGATGGTAAATTCGCTATCCCCTACCTTGACGCCGACCGCCGTCTCCTTGGGCAGGGTATCGGTGGTCATCATCGCCTTTGCCAGGTCGTGACCGCCGTCGCGGGACATGATAATCTGTTCCACCGCCGGCCTTATGCGCTTCATGGGCAGGCGCACACCGATAACGCCGGTGCTGGCCACCAGAACGTCTCTTTGGTCAATGCCGATGCCTTCGGCGACCAGTGATGCCACCTCGGCGGCATCGACCAGGCCGTGTTCGCCGGTAAAGGCGTTGGCGCAGCCGCTATTGACCACCACCGCCCCCGCCTTGCCCCCCTCCAGCCGCTGCCGGGTTAGCTGCACCGGTGCAGATTTAAGCTTGCTGGTGGTAAAAACGCCCGCCGCCACGCAGGGCGTCTCGGAAAAGAGGACGGCCAGGTCCAGTTTACCGGCGGCTCTTTCATTTATCCCGGCGCTGACGGCGCCGGCAAAGAACCCCTCAGGCGAGGTAACCGTGCCCCCGGGAACGGCCTTGAATACGGCTTTCATCATCCAAAATATAGCACACCCGACCAGCTATGACAATGAGATTATTTATCTACCTCACCCCCTTTATCCCCCACGCCTTCAAAGGAGAGGGGGAGGGTATTTTTTTGAAGGGGCTAA
>JABMRW010000110.1 GCA_013202445.1 Deltaproteobacteria bacterium
CCGACTACGTGCTTTTAAGCTACGGCACCGGGGCGGTGATGGCCGTCCCCGCCCACGACGAGCGTGACTTCGCCTTTGCCAAGAAGTATAACCTGCCCATACGGGTGGTCATCGCCCCGCCGGACTGGGACGGCGCTGATTTGGAGGAAGCCTATATCGAGCCGGGCTCCATGGTCAATTCAGGCCAGTTCGATAAGCTGCCCAGCCAGAAAGGCATGGAAGCCGTCTCCGAATTTCTGGAGGAAAAGGGCTGGGGAAAACGCACGGTAACCTATAAACTGCGTGACTGGCTCATCTCCCGCCAGCGTTACTGGGGGGCGCCCATCCCCATAATTTACTGCGATAAGTGCGGCACCGTCCCCGTCCCCGAAAAAGACCTGCCGGTGCTGCTACCCGAAGATGCCGAGTTCAAGCCCACCGGCGAATCGCCGTTAAAATACAACGAGGGCTTCGTCAACACCACCTGCCCCAAATGCGGGGCTCCGGCAAAACGGGAGACGGATACCATGGATACCTTCATGTGCTCCTCCTGGTATTTCCTGCGCTATGCCAGCCCCCATTATGAAAAAGCCGCCTTTGATGCCGAAAAGGTAAAGCACTGGCTGCCGGTGGACCTCTATACCGGCGGCGCCGAGCACGCCGTTATGCACCTGTTCTATGCCCGCTTCTTCACCAAGGCCATCCGGGACATGGGGCTGGTCGATTTCGGCGAGCCTTTTACCCGGCTGTTCAACCAGGGGATTATCATTGCCGAAAAGCAGAAGATGAGCAAGTCCCGGGGCAACGTGGTCAACCCCGATGCCTACGTCGCCGAGCTGGGCGCCGATGCCGTGCGCGCCTACCTCATGTTTGTCGCCCCCTGGGAGCATGGCGGCGAGTGGGATGACAGCGGCATCAGCGGCATCAGCCGCTGGCTCAACCGGCTCTGGGGCCTGGTGCTGGCCGGCTATCAATGGGACGAATCGGCCGGAGGCCAGGTCAAAGCGGAGCGGGAGCTGGAACGCCTGAGCCACCAGACCATCCGCAAGGTGACTCAAGACCTGGAAAAGCTCCGCCTCAACACCATGATTGCCGCCCTGATGGAGTTCACCAACCACCTTACCAGGGTCAAAGAGGAAGGCGCCGTCAGCGTCACCGCCTGGAAAGAGGCTGTAGATAGCCTGCTTTTATTGTTGGCCCCCACCGCCCCCCACCTGGCCGAGGAGCTCTGGCAGCGGACGGGGCACGAATACAGCATACATAATCAAAGCTGGCCCAGCTGGAACGAGGAATTAGCCCGTGAGGAAGAGATTACCCTGGTGGTTCAGGTAAACGGCAAGCTGCGTGACCGGCTCACGGTGCCGGCCTCCATCACCGAAGACGAAGCCAGACAGCTGGCCCTGGATAGCCCGCGGGTCAAGAGCTATACAGAAGGCAAACAGGTGGCCCAGGTGGTCTATGTTCCCGGGCGGCTGGTCAATTTAGTGGTCAGGTAAGCCCACCCCCATTTTTTATCTTAACCCGCCCACCAACCCTTTAAGGTAAAGAGGGGTTATACTCCCCAAAAAAACTCCGTTTTTCCGGGGGCCCCGTATACACCCCTCTTAAACTCCCTGTTAGTTGCCGCCCCTTATCCCCCCACCCCCCTAAGAAGAAATTGATAGAAGTATTACTTCTGTAGGGTGGGAGGGTGGGAAGAAAAACCATCGTTTAGAATAGGGATGGGGCTGGGAAGCAAGAGAACCGTTAAAAACGGGGGAGAAGTTGGGATGGAAGACCTAAAATATATTATGATATAATTAGGGTGTACTTAATATGAAAATAGCTTTTATCGGCGGTGGCAATATGGGGGAGGCCATGCTGGCGGCGGTCCTGGAAGATGGCCTGGCCAAGCCCGAGGCTATCTGGGTCAGCGATGTCAGCCAGGCCCGGCGCAGAGCCCTGGTGCAGAAATACGGGGTGGCGGCAATGGCCGGCAACCGGGAAGCTATTTCGGATAAGGAGATAGTGGTGCTGGCGGTCAAGCCCCAGAATCTGGTCGAGGTAATGGCCGAGCTCAGCGGCCGGCTCAAACCCGGTCAGGTGGCGCTCTCTATAGTCGCCGGAGCCAGAATTGAAACTTTATCTAAAGGGCTCAAGCACGGGGCTATCGCCCGGGCCATGCCCAACACCCCCGCCCAGATTGGCGAGGGGATGAGCGTATGGACGGCCACCCCTGAAGTAACCGAAGAGCAAAAAGGACTGGTCGGCGCTATTTTAGGGGCGATGGGCGCCGAAATTTACGTTGACGACGAAAAATACCTTGATATGGCCACGGCGGTCAGCGGCAGCGGCCCGGCCTATTTCTTCTTGATGGTGGAGTCGCTTATTGAAGCGGCGGTGGAGCTCGGCCTGCCCCGGGATATGGCCCGCAAGCTGGTAGTGCAGACCATGCTCGGTTCCGGCCGTCTTGTCCAGCAGTCAGGCGAAGAGCCGGCCGAGCTCAGGAGAAAGGTAACCTCCCCCGGCGGCACCACCGCCCGGGCTCTTGAGCAATTTGAAGAGGGGCAGTTCACCGGGCTGGTCAAGCGGGCGGTCAAGGCCGCCTACGATAGGGCCAGGGAGCTGGGGTAGGGGTGGAGTTAACTTTTCCCACCAATTTTCCCTCAGACAATTGACAACTTTTCATATAAATGCTACATTTCTTATAAATCGGACATTTTTTGCTGTGAGGAGAGGAGGCATTATGGGCGGTAAAGAGAGCTGGCATGAATTTAAGTGTTTCGGCTCAGCGACAGTCGGCCCCAGGGGTCAGGTGGTTATACCTGCCCATGCTCGCAAGGAGCTAGGCATAGAGTTAGGAGCTACGTTACTTGTTTTTTCAGGGCCTGGGAGGAAAGGGTTAACCTTATTCAAAGCTGATGCCGTAGAACAATTAGTAAAAATGGTCAGCGAACAACTGACCACTGTCGAGAGCTTGCTGACAAGCCATACAAAATCCAAAGTTGATAGTGGGAGCTCCTAGGAGGGAAGCCGATGAGAATAATGAAGATAAAATTATGGCAGATAATAGCCATCTCGGTCTTATGTCTGGCTTTAGTCGGAGCTATAGCCTGCCCTTCGCCGGGTGGTGATGGGGCGGCTGGGGCGGACCTGGTCGAGGTGGTGCGGGGTGACCTCACCGTCATTGTCAGCGGCAGCGGCAACATAACCGTCTCCCAGGATGCCAGCCTGGCTTTCGGCACCGGCGGCAAGGTGGAGGCGGTATATGTTGAGGCGGGCGACCAGGTCAGCCAGGGTGACGTGCTGGCCAGGCTTGATACCGGCGCCCTGGAGCTGTATTTAGCCCAGGCGCAGTTAGCCCTGTCCACGGCGGAATACAATCTGGATAAAACCCAGCAGGTATACGCCAGGCCCGATATCAACGCGGCCAAGGCGGCGGTGAGTAATGCCCGGTCCTATCTGAACTATGCCGAACTCATACTGGACGAGGCCAATAGCATTGAAGAGATAGAGTACTGGGAAAACGAGGTCTACCAGGCCGAGGTCAATCTGGCCGCCGCCGAGCAGCGGCGGGACGAGATGCTGGCCGGCGGCGATTCGGCGGAGGTAACCTTAAGGCGACTGGAGGTAGCCGCCGCCCGGCAGGCTTTAGCCCAGGCGGAGAAGGATTTAGCCGAGGCGACCATTACCGCCCCATTTGAAGGCATAGTCGGTGCCATCTATGTTGATGAAGGCGATATTATCCCTCCCCCGACTATGGCGCCGACGGTAGCTATCTATTTCATTACCCCCACCGGCCTGGAGCTTAAGGCGGAGGTGGACGAGATAGACATCCCCGATGTAGAGGTGGGGCAGAGCGTGATTATTGAGGTTGACGCCATAGCCTATGACCTGTTTGAGGGCACGGTAACCTTAATCAGCCCGGTGCCGATAATACAGGCCGGCTTGGTGCTCTACGAGGTCAACATCAGCCTGGTTATCCCCGCCGATGCCGGGATAATGGTGGGCATGAGCGCCACCGCCGATATTATGATTGAGCAGAGTGAGGATACCCTGCTGGTGCCGGAGCGGGCGGTCGGCCTTGATGACCAGGGCAATACTGTGGTCCGGGTCAGTGTCGAAGGCCAGCTGGAGGTAAGACCGGTGGTTATCGGCATCAGCGACGGCCTCCAGACCGAGATTTTAGAGGGGCTTAGCGAAGGTGATATGGTGTCGGTGGAAAAGCGTGGAATCACCGAACTGGGCGGGTTCTTTTAGGTAACTAGCTATGGAAATGATTGAGCTGGAAAACGTGACCAAGGTCTACCGCATGGGCGAGGTAGAGGTCTACGCCCTGAACGGGGTAAGTGTCTCCATCAAGCAGGGAGAGATGCTGTCCATCATTGGCACCTCGGGCTCGGGCAAGTCCACCCTGCTCAATGTCCTGGGCTGCCTGGACCGGCCTAGCTCGGGCCGGTATATGCTGGACGGCATTGATGTCAACCGTCTCAACGATAATGAGCTGGCTGAACTCCGGAGTAAAAAATTCGGTTTTGTCTTTCAGGATTTCAACCTGCTCTCCCGGGCCAGCGCCCTGGCCAACGTTGAGCTTCCCCTCGTCTATAGCGGCGGTCGTAACAAGCACGTCAAGGCGATGGAGGCCCTGGAGCGGGTGGGGCTGGGGCCAAGGGCCAAGCACAAACCCACCGAGCTGTCGGGCGGCGAGCAGCAGCGGGTGGCTATCGCCCGCGCCCTGGTAAACAGTCCCAGCCTGATTCTGGCCGATGAGCCCACCGGCAACCTGGACAGCGCCTCCACCAAGGAAATTATCTCCATCTTCAGCCAGCTCCACAAGGACGGCATTACCGTGGCCATTGTCACCCACGAGCCGGATATAGCCGCCAAGACCCAGCGTATCATTCGCCTCCATGACGGCAAGGTGGCCAGTGACGGGAAGGTGGACAGTCTATGAAATTTTTTGAATCGTTAGTTATTTCCATCAGGTCGCTGTTCTCCAACAAGATGCGCTCGGTGCTGACCATGCTCGGCATTATCATCGGGGTCGGTGCCGTAATCGCCATCATGGCCGGGGGCAGGGGCATGGAAACTGCCGTTACCTCCACCCTGGAGGACCTTGGCACGGACGTGCTCTATGTGCAGCCAACCAATCCGGATGCGCCGGGCGCTGCGGGAATGGCTCCCGGTTACGCTGGTGCCAATCTTACCCTTGATGATGCCGAGGCCATCGCCCGCATACACGGGGTGCTGGGGGTAGCCCCGACCAACGAAAGCTTTGTCGAGCTTACCTACGGCAGTGAATCGCTGAATTCGGTGATAGAAGGCTCCACCCCCGAATTTCAGGTGATGTCCAATTATGAGCTGGCCAGTGGCCAGTTTATTACCGAACGCAATGTGGCCTCAAGGGATAACGTGGTGGTACTGGGGAGCACGACCGCCGAGAACCTCTTCGGCGATGAAGACCCGGTGGGCCAGAGGGTCAAAATCAATGACAAGCGCTTTACCGTGGTCGGCGTGCTGGCCACCAAGGGCGGTAGTATGTTCGGCTTCAGCATGGATGAAATCGTGGTGGTGCCGATAACCACCTACCAGGCCCGGCTCTTTACCCAGCGCACCCCCTCCGGCGAAGACGCCGTCCAGTCAATCGGGGTGCTGGTGGCCGGCCCGGAGTATATGGATGACGTCAGGGCCGATATTGAAACCACCCTGATCAAGCGCCACCGTATCGACGAGGGTGACAAGAACGATTTTGCCATCGTCAGCATGGATCAGATGATCGGCATCTTTAGTCAGATAACCGGCGTGGTATCCATATTCCTGGCGGCTATCGCCAGTATCGGACTGCTGGTGGCCAGCATCGGTATTATGAACATCATGCTGGTTTCGGTCACCGAGCGCACCCGGGAGATAGGCATCCGCAAGGCGGTCGGCGCCAAGCGGCGGGACATCCTGCTGCAATTCCTGATTGAGGCGGCGGCGCTCAGCCTGGTCGGCGGCGCCGTCGGTATCGTCTTCGGCTGGTTGTTATCCCTGGCCATATCCTTTATAGCAACCTTTGCCGGTTTCCCGCTGGAGGCGACGCTGTCGCCGGTGCATGTGATTATAGCCGTCGGTGTATCGCTGGTTATCGGTCTGGCGTCGGGGATATACCCGGCAATGAGGGCGGCCAGGCTCAATCCTATTGACGCTCTGCACTACGGATAGGAGGGCTATGAACTGGCTTGATATCGTCATTCTGGTTGCGGTAGCCATCGCCGCCATAATAGGGCTTAAGCTCGGGCTGATAAAGGCGGTTCTGTTGCTGGCGGGGATAATCGTGGGCGTGGTACTGGCCGGCCACTACTCCGGCCCCCTCGGCGAACGCCTCACCTTCATCTCGTCGGAGGGTGTGGCCAAGGTGGTTGCCTTTGCCGTCATAATGCTGGCGGTGCTGGCGGTGGCGGCTATAGCCACCGCTCTGCTCACCTGGGCGGCCAAGGTGGTCATGCTGGGCTGGGTCAACCGCCTCGGCGGCGCTGTCGTGGGTCTGCTGCTGGGGGCGTTCTTCTGCGGCGCTCTGCTGGCGATGTGGGTCTATTTTCTGGGCATGGCCGAAGCTATCGCTGACTCGGTCATAGCCACTATATTACTGGACCGCCTGCCCGTGGTGCTGGCACTGCTCCCCGGCGAATTCGACGGCGTGCGCTCTTTCTTCCACTAAGCCTCAGGCTTTAGCCTGGAACTTCTTTGTCAGGGCTTCGGCCACGTGCTTGGGGACGAGGTCGTCAATGTCGCCGCCCAGGCTGGCCGCTTCTTTGAGCAGGCTGGAGCTTAAGAACTGGTATTCTATCTTGGACATCAGGCAGACGAACTCCAGCTCCGGGTAGAGCTTCTTGGTCATCATGGCCATATCAAATTCCCGCTCAAAGTCGGCGCTCATTCTCAAGCCCCGCACCATGGCCTGGGCTTTTACCTTCTTGGCGAAGTTGACGGTCAGCCCGCCGAAGGCCTCCACCTCGATATTGGGCAGGCCGGTTATGGATTGCCTTATCAGTTCCACCCTCTCTTCGGTAGTGAATAAAAGGGGTTTATTGGGGGTCTCAAAGACACCGATGGTTAGCTTTTCAAAGATTTTGGCCGCCCTGGTGGCGATGTAAAGGTGTCCGTTGGTTATGGGGTCGAAGCTACCGGGATAAATCGCGATGGTCAAGGCTTACCCTCCTTTTGATAAACTGTGATGCAACTGTCACCGTGGCGGCGCTCTTTGATGGCGTTAAGCGGCGGGTAGGTTGCTTCCAGGGGAAAGCGGGAGGAGTGCGTCACCACCATTATTGTCTCACTGCCGACCAGTTTAGATGTAGCCAGCTGCTGCACCAGGCCGCCGATAGAGGTATCGGCATAGGGCGGGTCAATCAGTATGATGCTGTACTCCTGGCCGAGGAAGGAGATAGCTTTAGCCACGCTGCGGCAGTAGACATGGGCCCGGTCGGCGAACCGTGTTTTTTCCAGGTTTTCCCGGATGATGCGGCAGCACTTCGGCTCATGGTCGACGAAATCAACCCACCCCGCCCCCCGCGATAGCGCCTCGATGCCCAGTGCGCCGCTGCCGGAGAACAGGTCAAGCACCCTCGACCAGTCGGCGTCGGAGGTTTCCAGTATGGAGAAGATGGCTCCCCGCACTAAATCGGTGGCCGGGCGGGTGCCTGTTCCCTGGGGTACTTTAATATGATGGCCCTTGGCGGTGCCGGCAATAACTCGCATCATTTTCCTGCTCCCTACTATGATATTTGTTTATTAAGATTAGGTCAAATCGGGGGCTTTTCCTCTCCTCCCAGTTTTAAAGTTTTGTTTTTCTTCCCATACCCACCCGCCCACATAAGCTGCGCTTCTAAAACTTTCTGCCCCACCCCCGTTTTTATTGGTGAAAAACCTATGAGGGTGGGTTAGGGTGGGAAGATAGACCTAAAAACCCCTCTCGGAGACAAAACCCCTGTTTTTACCCCCCGTTCTAAGAGGTGTTAAAGAGGTTCTGACTTCTGTAGGGTGGGAGGGTGGGAAAGAAGACCCCATTTTAAAAACCTGGCTAATCCCTCCCCTTATCCCCCCCCCATAAAGGAGAGTCAAGAGAGACAGAAACGGGGCCCCCGCGAAAACAAAGTTTTCGTGGGGTAAAAAAACCCCGTAGGTGAAAATACCTAAGTAAAAGACTTATTTTTGGTGTCCGAAACTCTTGCCCCGGAAAGGTTTGGTATGCTATACTGTTAGCCGCCGTGGAAAGAGAGGAACGATAGTTGCTGGCTGACTATGGCTATATCGGTTTACTGCTGGCGCTCGCCATATTCTTTGCCGTTACCACTCTTCTTATCCCCTTTTCCCTCAGCCTGCCGGCGCGCCTGACCATCTACTTCCGCCGCTTTCAGCAGTATTTAGAGACCCATTACCCCTTTATGACCAAGTTCGTTCCCCCCCTGCCCAAATTCCCCAAATTCATGCAGGTTGTTCCCTACAAGCCCTCTCCGGTGAAAAACTCCCCCTTTGAGTGCGGCATGGAAACCATCGGCAAGTCGTGGGTCAGGTTCAATTTCCGCTACTATTACTACGCCCTGGTCTTTATCGCCCTGGATGTGATGGTGGTCTTTATCTATCCCTGGGCGGTTGAGCTCAAAGGGCTGGGGCTTTTCGGTTTTATCGGGATTCTTGTTTTGATTTTTATTCTCTTCATCGGCTATCTCTACGCCTGGAAGAAGAAGGTTCTGGAATGGAAATAGAGGAAGTTTACTCCAGCCGTGAACTGGACAAGGTTGAGGGCAAGGCGATAAACGAGTTCATCGCCCGCAGCCAGCAGATTATCCCCGACCCCGACCGGTGGCTTGACGAAGAACTCGACCGCAATGTCCTGCTCACCTCGGTCGATGCCGTGCTCAACTGGGCGCGGCGCACCTCAATGTGGCCGGTGGTCTGTTTCCCCGCCTGCTGCGCCTTTGAGTTTATCACCACCGAGGCCTCCCGGTTTGACCTCTCCCGCTTCGGCATGGAGATTGTCCGTGCCTCCCCCCGCCACGCCGACCTGATGATTACCGCCGGCACGCTCACCTGGAAGATGGCCCCCCAGGTGAAGCGTATCTACGAGCAGATGGCCGAGCCCAAGTGGGTGATAGCCATGGGGGCATGTGCCATCAGCGGCGGCATTTTCGCCTCGTCCTACAGCGTAGTGCCGGGCTATAACCGCATAATACCGGTTGATGTCTACGTGCC
>JABMRW010000111.1 GCA_013202445.1 Deltaproteobacteria bacterium
GGCAGGATGTCGGCCAGCTCCGTCAACTCGTGGTAGTGGGTAGCGTAGAGGGTTTTGGCCCTGAGTCGTGGGTGGTTGTGGATGTACTCGACCACCGCCCAGGCGATGGACATGCCGTCGTAGGTGCTGGTGCCCCGCCCGATTTCGTCCAAGATAATCAGGGAGCGGGGGGTGGCGTTATTCAAGATATTGGCCGTTTCCACCATCTCCACCATAAATGTCGACTGGCCGGCGGGCAGGTCTTCACGGGCGCCGATGCGGGTGAAGATGCGGTCTACCAGGCCGATGGTGGCCGAGGCGGCGGGGACAAAGCTGCCGGTCTGGGCCATCAGGACAATCAGGGCCACCTGCCTCAAATAGGTGGACTTGCCCGACATATTGGGGCCGGTGAGAACGATAAGCTGGGCGTCGTCGTTGGAGAGAAAGGTATCATTGGGGACAAAGCTGCCTTCGTCTAAAGTCCTTTCGACGACGGGGTGGCGCCCACCGGAGATGTCTATGGTATTTTCGGTTGTCAGGGTGGGGCGGATATAGCTGTGGCGGACGGCGATTTCGGCCAGTGCGGAGAAGGCGTCTATATCGGCCAGAGCGCCGGCGGAGGCCGAGATGCGCCCGGTCTCCGCCCCCACCTGCTGGCAGACCTGCCGGAAGAGCTGGGCCTCAAGCTCTGAAATCCTGTCCTGGGCGTTTAAGATTAAAGATTCGTACTCTTTTAGCTCCGGGGTGAAGAAGCGCTCGCCGTTGACCAGTGTCTGCTTGCGGATATAGTCCTGGGGGACTTGAGATAAATTGGGCCTGGAGACCTCAATATAGTAGCCGAAGACCCTGTTAAAGCCCACTTTTAACGACTTAATCCCGGTCTTTTCCCTTTCGGTGCGCTCCAAATCGGCCAGATACTGTTTGGCGTTTTTAGAAGATTTACGGATGTTATCCAGCTCTTCGGAGAAGCCCGGCCTGATTACACCGCCCTGGTCAAGGCTGCCCGGCGACTCTACTATTGCCTGAGAGATTAAATCCACCACCTCGGGGCAGGGCTTAAGCTCGTCTTTAAGCCAGCCGAGCGGCTCAAGAATTTCAGCCAGTTTAGGGATAATCTCAAGGCTGCGGCGGAGGGCGGTAAGCTCACGGGGGATGGCGATGCCGCTCTTTATGCGGTTAATCAGGCGCTCGCAGTCGGCGACCTCACCCAGCAGAGATATAGCCCGGCTGCGATTGAGTGTGTTATCGGCAAACCAGCCGATGGCGTCCTGCCGTTTATTTAGCTCTTTTATGTCAAGCAGGGGCTGACCCAGCCAGCGCCGGAGCAGCCTGCCCCCCATCGCCGTACGGGTCAAATCAATGCCGGACAGCAGCGAGCCGCCGGCAGTCCCGTAGCGGCTTGCCTGAAAAAGCTCCAGATTTCTCTGGGTCTGCACGTCCAGCGCCATGAAGGCGTCGGTGGTATATGTTATAAGGTGAGCCAGCTGCCCCAACACCCCCTTCTGCGTCTCCTGTATATAGTGGACGATAGCGCCGGCAGCCCTTACCGCCAGGGGCAGGTGGCCGCAGCCGTAGCCGTCCAGGGTGGATACGCCGAAGTGGTCGAGCATGGTCTGGGTGGCGGTCTCAAGCTCAAACCAGTAGTCCTCAAGGCGGGTCAGCGAAGCGTCCGAGCCCAGAGCGGGCAGGTCGGCGCTTTCGGCGGCGATAATCTCCGAAGGCTTTAGCCGTTCCAGTTCGGGGACAAGGCGGTGGGGGGGAAACTGCGTGGTGGCGAACTCGCTGGTGGTGATGTCAACATAAGCCAGCCCTACCACCTCCTCACCCCACACCAGGCTGACCAGGTAGTTGTTGCTCTTGCTCTCCAGCAGGCCGGGCTCTACCACCGTGCCCGGTGTTACCAGCCGTACTACTTCCCGTTCCACCAGCCCTTTGGTCTCGCCGGGCCTGGTCACCTGCTCGCAGATGGCAACCTTATAGCCGCGGCTGATGAGCCGAGCCAGGTAGTTGTCCAGAGCGTGATAGGGAATGCCCGCCATCGGCACCTTATGACCCTTGCCCATCCCCCGCGATGTCAAAACTATCTCCAGCTCCCGGGAGGCCAGCCTGGCGTCCTCGTCAAAGGTCTCGTAGAAATCGCCCAGGCGGAATAGCACAATCGCCTGCGGATACTGCTGCTTGATTTTGAGGTACTGGCGGCGGATGGGGGTGGAACCCTCTCTCATTACCTGCCTATTCTACTAGAATTTTGGGCTAAAAAGAAGGGGGGAACCCCTCAAAGGGTGAGGGATTAGGCTGGTTCTTAGAGGGTGTTTTGTTTCCCACCCTCCCGCCCTACAGAGGTTTCACCTCTATACATACCTCTTAAAAAAGGGGGGACTAAAAGAGAGGCGTTATGGGCGGGCGGGGGGAGAAGGGAATAATACGGGGGTGTCTAAGAGGGGGGCTTCGCCCCCCTCTTTTTATAATAAATTCCCCCTCTCCCTGGCAGGGAGAGGGGGATTAAGGGGGTGAGGGTTTCCTTAAATTAGAATTAAGATGATTGGGGGAGGCAGAGTGTATAAATAGCCAAAGTTCACCTCCCTTCACCCCATTCACAGTAAAAATATGAGGGCGAGCCAGCCAAACCAGTCTATCCGCTAACGCTACTGCGGCCGTTTGTACGCCTTGGTGGTCAGAAGCTCAATCAGGAAACCCCAGATAACTATAGCGACAAAAATTCCCCAGGGGTTGTATGTTCCAACAATGCCGATAGCCAAGAATACGCCAAAGAGAGCGCCCCAGAGCACCCCATGAGCCGCCCAGTTCATCTTGAGGGCACTGGCCCCGATAGCGAACCCCATGACAGTATGGTGTATCAAAAAAGAAGCACCGAGCGGCCAGAACGCAGCTTCAAAAGCATATCTGGACAAAAACATACATATGATACCAAAGACCAAACCTAAGAGTGTAGTGGTAATCAGCCGAGACGATTTAACCATTTTGTCCCCCTTTATTTTTAGCCTCAATTCTATAGCCGCGCCCGACCATTGTCAATGGGTTAAAAACTATTGACACCTGCTGCATACCAGTATATTCTTTTATCCAAGCAAACCTCGAAGGAGACAGTTAAATGGCCAAGACATCTACAGGACTGGAAGAAAATGTTGCCGGGCTGCTGTGCTACGTGGGGTGGTGGGTAAGCGGGGTAGTATTCCTGATATTAGAGCCCAAAAACAAGCTCGTCCGCTACCACGCCATGCAGTCAATTATTGTCTTCGGCGCTATTAATATCGCCGCTATTATTCTCAGGTACATTCCCTTGATCGGGCCTGTTCTCTTTGGGCTACTCTGGGCGCTGGGAGTCATACTCTGGATAGTGCTCATGGTGAAAGCCTATCAGGGGACTAAGTACAAGCTGCCTTGGGCCGGTGACCAGGCCGAAAAGTGGGCGGCTAAGTCTTAAATAAAAGATATAAAGCCCCCGGGCTATACCATAGCCGCCGCCTGCCGTAACACCTCCGGCAGCACCGCCTGTATAAAGCTCATCTGGGAAACCAGCCAGACGATGACGCCTGAGCCGCTCATCGCCCGCGCCAGCCAGTCTATAATGGGGTAGGCATTGAGCACCAGGGCGAATACCACTATCCCGATGGCGGCATTAAAGAGGCTGAAGACGGCGCCGAGCACGGCGAAGGAGACACCGACGTCCCAGGACTTCTTAAACATCCTCCCCGGTATTATAAAGACGAAGTACAGAAGGATGCTGACCACCGCCATCATGACGAAGAAGGCGATGAAATTTTCCCAGTTCTGGCCGGGGATAAACGAGAGCCAGCCGGCCAGCACCTGATATGAGACACCGGCGATGGGGATGGCGATAAGCGTGGCCAGCAGGGTGAAGAACTGCTTGACCGCCCCCTCCTTAAGCCCCCCGATAATGCTGAAGAAAAGTACCAGAGCTGCGATAATGCTAACCCAAATCATAGCTGCCTCCAGTAATCATTGACCTATATTAATCCCTTTTTGCGGAAGTAGTGGGTATACCCCTTGACATTGCTCATCAGCTCGTATTCATCCAGTGGGGCGTTAAATTGGTCGCGCAGGTAGTCCCCGACATGGCCGATGATAGCCTCCTCGCTCTCCCCCGCCTTCAAATAGCGCCGGATGAAAGCGCCAACCAGCCTGGTGTTCTCCATGACCGTTTTAATCAGCTTTTCCGGCTCGTCGGCGATAGTGCCGTGAGAGTAAAAGAGCAGCCGGGGTTTTAGCGCCATCAGGTTTTTCATGTCTTTGAGATAGAGCTCCAGGTCAAAGCCGGGCGGCGCCACCGCGGGGAGGGGGGGATAGCCGGGGCCGTAGATGAGACCGAGCGCCTCGCCGCAGAAAAGCCCTTTAGTTTTGGTATCAAATATGGACATGTGGTGGCCGGCGTGGCCGGGGGTATGGATGATGAGAAGCTCGCGGTTGCCCACGGTGAGGCGGTCACCGTCACTGACTACCCTTAAGCGTGATTCGGGCACGGGCAGAATTGGGCCGTAGGTAGATTCAAAATCATCGCCGAAAGCCATGCGGGTGCTCTCAATCAGGCGCGACGGGTCGACGATATGCTTTGCCCCCTGGCGGTTGACCACTATGGTGGTATCCGGAAAAATTTCGGCCAATCTGCCCACCCCACCGGCGTGGTCGAGGTGGATGTGGGTGGGGATGATATACTGCGGTTTGGAAAGCCCCAGCTCTTTGGCCGCCTCCCGGATATCAGGGACAAGCACCGCCGGGCCCGGCTCCACAATTGCGCCGTCGCCGTCCTTGATGAAGTAGACGGCGAAGGGGGCGTTGGCCCCGTCAATCCGCCTTTCCAGGCGGTAGATGCCGTCGATAAGCTGCTCAACCTGCGCCATAGTTAAACCTCAATCTATTGGATAATATAGCCCGCCGGGGGTGGCTGGTGCCACCGTTATAACTAATTTTACTAGAAATGCGGCGTAAAATAAAGTTATTTTTTTAAGTTGGTTAAGAGAGGAGAAGTTTGGGGAGTTAGTATGAATAAAAGGGGTGGGGGGATAAGGGGAGGGATTAGGTCAGCTTTTAGCGTACGTTCTTATTTCCCACCCTCCCGCCCTACAGAAGTGA
>JABMRW010000112.1 GCA_013202445.1 Deltaproteobacteria bacterium
GTCGGCAGCTGAGGTAATACTTGCCATGCTCAGGGAGATGGCCCAAGACGCGGCCATTATCCAGCTTCTCGTGGCACAACTTGACTTACCGCCGACGGCCGGTTTTAAGGAGATTATTGCTAACCCCAAATTCAGGAGTAGTATCGACGCCGAGATAGACCAACGATTTGTCCAGCATATTGTCCTGGAGACGGGCCTATCGATGCCGGAAACAGAGCATATTATGATTAGCACCTCACTAAATAGTCGCCTGCTCCCCGAGGAAGTGGTTGACGCCATCGGAGACAGTGCTTCCCCTGCTGATCTGGAAAAGCTGATCGCCGATGCTGATTTCCTCAAATCCATTCAGTCTTATGAGAAAGAGCTCAAAGCCTACCGGGACGATATCGAGCTTGAGGCAGAACAGGCAGGAATACACCTGATTGAAGCCAACCTGCGCCTGGTAGTTAGCATCGCCAAGAAGCACGTTGGTCGAGGTATGTCACTCCTCGACCTTATCCAAGAAGGGAATATCGGGCTCATTAAGGCAGTGGAGAAATTTGATTATCGCCGGGGCTATAAATTCAGCACCTACGCCACCTGGTGGATTCGCCAGGCTATTACCCGCTCCATCGCCGACCAGGCACGCACCATCCGCATCCCGGTTCATATGGTAGAGACCATCAATAAACTGCTCCGGGTGAGCCGCCGGCTGGCGCAGGAGTACGGCCGGGAGCCCACCGCCAAGGAAATCGGCAGGGAAATGGAAATGCCCCCGGAAAAGGTCGGTGAGATAGTCAAGGTGTCACAGCTGCCGGTGTCTCTGGAATCACCCATGGGCGAAGAGGAGGACAGCCACCTGGGCGACTTTATCGAAGACCGCAACGCCCTCCCCCCCGCCGACGCCGCCTCCCGGCAGTTGCTTAAAGAACAGATAGACTCGGTGCTCTCCAGCCTCAGCCCCCGCGAACAAAGAGTGCTCCAACTCCGCTTCGGGTTAGAGGACGGGCGCAGCCGCACCCTGGAAGAAGTAGGCAAGGAATTTAACGTCACCAGGGAAAGAATCCGCCAGATTGAGGCTAAAGCCCTGCGCAAACTGCGCCACCCCAGCCGCAGCCGCCGCCTGAAAGACTATCTTGAATAATCCCCACCCCGTTTTATATCTTTTCCCACCCGCCGCCCTTTAAGGTAAAGAGGGGGCAAAGCCCCCTCTTAAACACCCCCTTATATTAACCTCCCCTTATCCCCCCTTTTCAAAGGTGTCCGTAAAGAGGTATTACCTCTTAGGGCGGGTCAGGGTGGGAAGAAAAAAACTCTCTAAAAACCAGACCAGCCCCCCTTTTTTCTCGCTGTAAAAGCATCCGAACTTCTTGTAACTAATATTAGCCATGTGGTAATATGCAATCCTGCGCTCTTACAAAGAGCAGCATAAAATGGGGCAAGCAACATGGGGATAATGGAAAAGATATTAAAGCAGGCTAGAATGCCAACAGGAAGATTCGGCACATTCTGGGCAAGATTTATGAATATCGGCCACAGTAATCTTACCCGGTGGGGATTAAGTCATATATCAATAAATAAAGACGATACGATTCTAGATATCGGTTGCGGTGGAGGCAAAACTGTTAACACTTTAGCCAAAACAGCCACGGAAGGGGAAATATATGGTATCGATTACTCAGAAGTTAGCGTGGCAGTATCAACCAGCAAAAATAAGAGACTTATTGATGCAGGGCGGGTTAAGATTTTACATGCTTCCATAGACTCCCTACCCTTCTCCGATGATATGTTTAATCTAGTAATAGCTGTAGAATCCTATTATTTCTGGCCTGATTTGATTAATAATCTCAAGGAAATACGCCGTGTATTGAAGCCCGATGGTTCTGTGATACTCGTTAATGGAATGTACCGAGATGAGAGATTTGAAAAAAGGAACTCAAAATTGGCAAGAATTGGTGATTTCACCTATCATCTGCCCGAGGAGCTTAGAGTTTTCCTGAAAGATGCGGGCTATTCCTCAATACAAATTGAAGTGCTTGAAAACAAGAATTGGATTGCTGCTCTAGGAATAAACAGATAAACAAAAAAAGCCCGCGTCAGAAAGCTGACTGCCTACCCGAAAATCCCCTTTAAATTGGAAGGCAATTTGCCCTTTGCCCCCATCTTCATCAGCTTCTGCATCTGCCGGAACTGGTTCAGCAGCTGGTTAACATCCTGGGTCGTTACCCCGCTCCCCTTGGCGATGCGGCGCCTCCGGCTCCCGTCGATAACATTGGGGTTCTGCCTTTCCCCCTGGGTCATGGAGCGTATCATCGCCTCCACTTTTTTAAGCTGCTTCTCCTGCATGCCGTCAGGCATTCCCCTGGCCAGCTGTGATGCCCCCGGCAACATCTCCACCAGTTGAGCCAACGGCCCCATCTTCTGGATTTCCCCCAGCTGGTCCAGGAAATCCTCCAGGGTAAAGCTGGCGGTTTTCACCTTCCTCTCCAGCTCCTTGACCCGCTTCTGGTCAAAGGTCTTCTCCGCCTTCTCGATGAAGGTCAGCATGTCGCCCATGCCCAGTATCCGCGATGCCAGCCGGTCGGGGTAAAAAGGCTCAAAGTCGTCCACCTTCTCCCCCACCCCGATAAACTTTATCGGCACCCCGCTCACCCACCTGATAGAAAGCGCCGCCCCACCACGGGCATCCCCGTCCATCTTGGTCAGAATCAGGCCGGTCAGTCCCAGCCGGGAGTTAAACTCATCGGCCATCCGCACCGCGTCCTGCCCGGTCATGGCGTCCACCACCAGCAGCACCTCGGCCGGCTTTAGCTCCTTCTTGACCTCGGCAAGCTCGGCCATCAGCACCTCGTCGATGTGCATCCGCCCGGCGGTGTCGGCGATAACCCAGTTAGCCCCAAGCTCTTTAGCTTTTTTCAGGGAGTGGGCGCAGACATCCTTGCTCTTTGACTTAACCGTCTCGTGATAAACGGGCACGTCCAGCTGCCCGCCCAGCGTCACCAGCTGCTCGATGGCCGCCGGACGGCGGTTGTCGGCGGCGACCAGTAGCGGCTTCTGCCCGGCATGCTTTAGATTTAAGGCCAGCTTGGCGGCGGTGGTGGTCTTGCCCGAACCCTGCAAACCCGCCAGCATTATTATCGATGGAGAATGGGCGGAAGCCTCCAGCCGGCTTTCCCCCTCCCCCAGTATCCTCACCAGCTCCTCGTTAACGATTTTGACTATCTGCTGGGCGGGGGTCAGGCTCTCCATCACCTGGGCGCCCAGAGAGCGTTCCCTCACCCGGGCGGTAAACTCCTTGACCACTTTGAAATTGACATCGGCTTCCAGAAGGGCCAGCCGCACCTGGCGCAATGCCTCGTCTATATCCTTCTCGGTAAGTTTCCCCCGGCTGCCCAGCTTGCGGAACACCGCGCTTAATTTTTCGGTCAATACCTCGAACATGGTAATCTCATTCTAAGGGGGGAGAGCATTAAGCGTCAAGCCGATTTAAGGTAAGCCCCACCCCGTTTTATATCTTTTCCCACCCACCCTCATCTTTTATTTATCAACCTCACCCCCTTTTCACACTAAAAAA
>JABMRW010000113.1 GCA_013202445.1 Deltaproteobacteria bacterium
CTGATACTTCGACCATATTATTTTAATAATTTGACCTCCGATAAGTTTGAAGGCTATACTGCTATATGGTCAGGGCGAAGGCAAGCTTAAAAGTTCTGCCTATTGTACGGTACCGCCCACCATGAAGCTAGAAGGTCTGCGTCAGACCTCTTGGTTATTGAGCAAAAAATTGCCGCCGAATATATATAGCTGCACCGCCCGGAACTTATGAAATATTTGATAAAGCAACGACAAATTATAGGAGGGTACCATGAAAGTCGCAGTGTATGAAGGAGTAAGATCCATCAGGTTGCAGGAGCGGCCAAAGCCAAAGGCCGCCCCCGGCGAGGTAATTGTCAAAATAAAGTATTGTGGTATCTGCGGCACCGATGTCCACGCCTATCTGCACGAAGGGCTGCTACAGCCGGGGCTGATCCTGGGCCATGAGAATGTGGGTACTATAGACGAGATAGGGGAGGGGGTCGAAGGATGGAAGCTGGGTGAGCGCGTGGTGGCCGGCCCTCCCGGACTGTGTGGGGAATGCTACTATTGCAAGCATGGATATCCCACCCTTTGTGAGACCGGCTTCAGCCGGACCAACGGACTCGCCCCGGGCCACGACGGCGGCATGGCGGAGTATATGAGGGTGCGCGAGCCGAAGACCATGCTGCACAGGATTCCCGATGAGGTCCCCTCTGAGGATGCGGTTCTCGTTGATATAATGGCTGTTGGCCTCCGTGGGATACTGCAGTCCAAGTTCAAGCTGGGCGACAATGTGGTGGTCGTAGGCGCCGGGGCTATCGGCCTGTGTGTAGTACAGTGGCTGAAACTGGGCGGGGCGAGGCATATTACCGTCATCCAGCCTTCTCAGAAGAAACGGGAGTTCGCACTCAAGCTCAGTGCTGATGTGGGCCTGAATCCGCTAGAGGAAGGCGCCGCTATAAGGGAGAAGGTTATGGCCCTGTATGGCGGTATTGGCGCTGACATTGTCTACGAATGTGCCGGTACCAACCCGGCGATTAAGACGTCTCTGGAACTCACCAAAAGCGGCGGCCAGGTGATGCTCCTCGGCGTAAACGAGGAGGAGACGCCCTTCGTAGAGGCACTGCTCATTCAGCGGGAAACAGAGATTAAGACCTCTCTTGCCTATGGTGAGGATGAAATTCGCCTGTGCCTTGATTTCCTGGCACAGCGCAGGTTCAAAACCGAGGGAATGGTATCGGATATTATAGGCCTTGATGATATTGTGGAGAAGGGATTTGAAAGGCTGGCGTCAACCAAGGGCCTGGTAAAGGTCCTTCTTGCCCCGTAGAGCGAGGAGAGCAGCTGATTTTTATGGCAGAAAAGACTTGGGAAAACTATAAAGAAAAGAAACGTTCCAGGCCGCTACCATTAAAAGGTATCAGGGTACTTGAGGTATGCACTCTCATTCTGGGTCCTGCGGGGCCAGGCTTTCTGGCAATGATGGGTGCCGAAGTCATAAAGTGTGAGATCCCCCCCCTAGGGGATACCTGTCGTGACATGACCCCTTTTGGCTATTTATTCAAGGGTTACGGGCCGGTATTTACCCATAACAACCCCAATAAATACTGGCTGGGCCTGGATCTACATAATAGTGAAGCTAAGAAGGTATTCATGGAACTCGCCGCCAAGTCTGACATTATTGAAGAAAACCTCCGGCCGGGGGTGATGGAAAGCTGGAACGTTGGATACCGACAAATCAAAGAGGTTAACCCCGGCATTATTTACATCGCCAAGAACGGCTTTGGCCAGTGGGGAAAATACGCCGCCGAAAACAGGCCTTCCAACGACGGCGCCTCTCAGGGATTTTCCGGATATGCCTGGATGTCCAGCTTCCCTGGCCAGCCGCCGCTTAAGAGCCGCATATACCCCTGCGACGACTACGGCGGACTGATGGGTGAGATGGCGGTACTGGCTGCCCTCCACTATCGGGAGAGGACTGGCAAGGGACAGTATATAGAGCTGTCACAGAGTGAAAACATTATGCGGGCAATGTCCTGGGTCTGGCCTTACCAGCAGATTACGGGCAAGACAGCCATGCCCGCCGGTAACCGGGACGTATCTATATGCCCCGCCGATACGTTCTACTGCGCCGACAGTGCTTTTGTGGCTATAGCCGCCCCCGCCCCGGAGGAATTCGGAGGCCTGTGCGCGGCTATGTGCAGGCCAGAGCTGGCCAGCGACCCCAGATTTAAAGACCACCTCACTCGGCTTAAGGAAGATAATGCCACTGAAATTCTAAAAATCATCGCCGATTGGGCCAGAGCCAGGACCGCCGAAGAGATTGAAGAGATGGCGGAAAAGCACGGCTTCGCCGCGTCCCGCGTGTACACCGTCAAGGATGTGGCGGAAGATAGGCATTTCCAGGAGCGAGGCTTCATCACCAATGTCGATGACCCTCTCCTCGGTCAATACCACACCTATGAATTTCCGGTGATGATGTCCATGACACCGCCAAAGGTCAAGTGGTCAGTCAGGGCGGTAGGCTTTGACAACGAATATATAATGGCGCACCACCTGGGCAAAAGCGAGGACGAAATTAAGCAGCTATACGAATGCGGCGCCCTGGGCAAGTGGGCTGATGTGCCGGGACGCCGGCCGCCGGCTGACTGGGATGGTAAGGCCGGGCTCATCGTGGCGGGAGACGGCAAAGACAAGGAACAAAGGTAATGGACAAGGAACAAGCCTGGTCAGACTGGATAAAAGAGAGGGATGACCCCAGAATTGCCCACACCAGGCCCGAAGCCCTGGACGATATAACCGTGCTGGACTTGAGCCATAAAAGCTTCGCCGGGTGCTACTGTTCCTCAATGCTATCTGAGTTTGGTGCTAAGGTCTTAAGAATAGAACCCCCGGAGGGTGATTTCATCAGAACCTGCACCCCTTACGGCATGCTCTATAAGGGTGAAGGCCTCAACTACCTCACCGAGGGCAGAAACAAGTTTCATATTACCCTGGACCTCAAAAAGCCGGAGGGGAGAGAAATACTTAAAAGCCTGGTAGGCCAGGCTGATGTGCTCATAGAGACCTACAAGCCCGGCGTCATGGACGGGTGGGGTATCGGCTACGAGCAATTGAAAGAGATTAACCCAAAGCTGATATTTACCTCTATAACGGCTTACGGCCAGTTCGGCCCCATGAGTCAGAGCCGAATGCCAGACTACGATAATATAGCTCAGGCCAGGTCAGGAATACAGTCGGGCACAGGAGAGGTTATGCCCGAGGGCAAGGGCTATGATGAATATCCCTGGGCAGTCCCCACCAAGGCCGGCCCCTGGATAGGCTGGGCCCAGCCGGCAACATTTATGGCGGTTGGCATTCTGGCCGCCCTGCACTGGCGGTGGATGACTGGAGAAGGACAGGCGCTGGACGTGGCCACTGCCGAAGCTTACGCCCGCTTTGACGACTACGCTGCATTGTGGTATGAGGGAGCCGGTGTCGTTGCTGAGCGCTTCGGCAGCATGGATACCGCCGCCTGGCTCTACTGCTTCGCCCCAACCAAGGACGGCGCCGTTTTCCTGGGCGGCTTAAGACTGGAGATGTGGCAGGCATTTGCCGACATGGTGGGAAAATGGGACGAGTGGGGAGCCGCCGATTGGACGAACCTGACAGTCTTTACAGAAAAGGAGCAGCAATTGAAATGGGCGCCGCTGGTCTTTGCTGAGACACGTAAATACACCAACGAGGAACTGGTAAACATGTCTATAGAATATGCCCAGAAGGGCCGCCTGGCCCCCATCACTCCGGTGGTGGCGCCGGTCTGTTCTCCCGAAGAAACCATGAAAGACGCCAACTGGTTGGACAGGGGGATTTTTACGCCGGTCAAAGACCCCGTTTATGGAGAGCTTATTGTAGCCCAGGCGCAGCACAAAATGTCAGAAACACCCGTAAGAACAAAATGGGTGTGCCGCCCGGTGGGCTATAACAATGATCAGATCTATTCTGAGTATATGAACTTTGACGCAGCCAAGCTGGATGAACTGAAAAAAGCTGGGGTAATTTAGCCGACTTTCCGTCCGCTAAGTCGCCAAGACCTGTTCAGACCCGGCTGAATAACGCCTTAACTAAAGCTCCCAGAAGCTATGCAGCTCCTGGAAATCGATCAAACCGTTCTCGGCCACGTTTTCAATCTCGATTCCAGCCTCAACGGCGGCCGCCACCGGATTAAGACCGCCCAGTTGAACAATGCCAATCCGGTTCAGGGCTACCGGAATCTGGCAGAGCGGCTCACTGGTATCGCCCACGGCATAGACACCGCCGATGCCCACCTCCTTGAGCAGGGCTACCTTCTCCTCGAAGATTTCCCTGGCCGGCGCCAGTATCGTCCTGAAAACGCCCAGTATCTTGCCACTCCCCGTCCGGGAGGCTTCGTCAACGCTGGTCATCTTAGCCCGGACAAACTGCTCGGAGGGGTCGACGGAGGTACCGGCATAGTCAATTATGGCCACAAATCGCCTCAGCTTGGAATTTCTGATTTCGAGCACGCCGCCAAACCTGAATTCCATAGGGACGCCAGACTTTAGCAGCACACCATTAGTCACCACGCTGCAAACGGTGGCAAAGCCAATTTTCCCAGCGGGCACAACCGCTGCCCCCAGCTTCTCCCCCTCTGACGCCGTGGCCACCAGCTCACTTACGCAAATCCCGGCTTTAAAGGCGCCCTTCATCGCCAAAAGCGCCTTTTTAAACTTATCCTTATCAACAAGTGACGTATTTATGGGCAACCGGCCACTGCGCTTTTTGGGGTCGAAAGTGGTCTGGTAGGCCAGCATCTCCAGCTTCTCGCGCACAAAACCCAGGTGCTGCGGGGCTAAGGCCTCCTTAACCTCCTGCCGCCCTTTGGGAGTAATCATCCGCCCGTCCCGGCCGGCCGACTGGGTATAGCCGCGCTCGTCGGCTATCCTCAGGTGATACCTCACCGCCCTCTCACTCAAGAAAACCCCCTCGCCCGCAAGCCGCCGGGCGATAGTGATTGACCCTAGTGGTTCTGATGACTCGCTTAAGATTTTCAGGATGGATATTAGCTTACCTTCGGCGTCGGAGCCGACAACCTGTTCCGCCATCAGCTTCTCCATTCCCTGCTAAAGATTTTCCAGTATTATAACACGCATAACCAAGAAAACGAATAGCCCTCCGGCATTGCCTTCCGCCTTATGAGCCCTTGAAGCGGTTGGTAATGCGCAGCCTGCGGGCATCACCCAACTGCGGCATAGTGGCCCCCCTATCAGACTTTATAATATGGGCAGGTATTTCTTCAGCTCGTATTCGGTTACCTGGGTACGATATTCGTTCCACTCTATCTTCTTGTTCTCTATGAAGGCTGCGAAGACATGCTCGCCGAGCGCCTTACGTACGACTTCGCTGTTTTCTGCCAGATAAATGGCATCCTCCAGGTTGCCGGGCAGTGTCTCGATGTTTCGTTCCTTCCGTTCTTGCTCGCTCATTTCGTACACGTTTTCTTCCACCGGCTCCGGAGCCTGATAGCCTTTTTCAATTCCTTCCAGACCCGCGGCCAGCATTACGCTGAAGGTGAGGTAGGGATTGCAGGCCGGGTCGGGTGAACGGAACTCAATTCTCGTGGCCTTCTCGCGGCCGGGGCGGTACTCCGGCACGCGGACAAGGTCGGAGCGGTTGCGCCGCGCCCAGGAAAGGTAGACCGGAGCCTCGTAGCCGGGCACCAGCCGCTTGTAGGAGTTGACCCACTGGTTGCAGACGGCGGTAATCTCCGGGGCATGCTTGAGCAGACCGGCGATATAGCTCCTGGCTACCTTGGACAGATGGTATTCATCATCTTTATCAAAGAAGGCATTCCGTTCGCCCTTGAAAAGCGACTGGTGAACGTGCATGCCACTGCCGTTGATGCCGAAGACCGGCTTGGGCATGAAGGTGGCGTAAACCCCGTGCTTTAAGGCCACCTCCTTGACGATAAGGCGATAGGTCATGACGTTATCGGCCATAGTCAGGGCGTCGGTATACCTCATGTCAATCTCGTGCTGGCTGGGGGCGACCTCGTGGTGGGAATACTCGACGCCGATGCCCATTTCCTCGAGCATGAGCACCGTATCTTTCCTCATATCCACGGCGGCGTCGCGCGGGGTCATGTCAAAGTAGCCGCCTTTGTCAAGAACTTTGGTCGTGGGTGAGGTGGGGTCTGCCTCGTTCTGCGCGAAGTAGAAATACTCCAACTCGGGGCCTACGTAGTAGGTATAACCCAGGTCGGCTGCCCGCTTAAGGTTCCTCTTGAGGACAAATCTGGGGTCACCCTCAAAAGGCTCACCCCCCGGCCTTAAGACATCGCAGAACATGCGGGCCACGGCGCGGTGCTCGCGCGGACGCCAGGGCAGCAGCTTGAAGGTATCCATATCGGGCATGGCCACCATATCGCTTTCGTCGATGCGGGCGAACCCCTGAATCGACGAACCGTCGAAACCCATGCCCTCTTCCAGGGCCCCTTCGAGCTCCTCAACGGTAATGGCAAAGCTCTTGAGCATCCCCAGGATATCGGTAAACCAGAGCCTGATGAACTTGACATCGTGCTCCTTGGCCATCTTCAGGACGTAGGCTTTACCTTCTTCCCTGCTCCTGTTTACCATTGTTACCACCTCCTTTGGTAATACTTATTTATATTTATAGAATTTCGCCAGTTACCATCAATCCACTTATTATCATCAATGTACTACATACTGCTTCACCTCGCAACCTGTCTAGACGGCATTTTCGTCTATATCACCGGTGCGGACGCGCACCACATGTTCCACCGGCAGGACAAATATCTTACCGTCGCCGGTTTCGCCCGTCCGGGCGTTGCGGAGAATGGCATCTAGGGCGGCGGGCACATCTTCGTCCAGCACCACCAGCTCTATCTTGAGCTTGGGCAGCAAATCCACCCGGTATTCCCCCACCCGCCACTGCAGGGGGATTCCCTTCTGCTTGCCCCGCCCGCTGACCTCGCTAACGGTCATGCCGAAATAACTTTTCTCCTCAAGCGCCCGCTTTACGGCATCCAGCTTCTCTTCCCGGATAACAGCCTCTATCTTCTTCATCGGAGCAGCCCTCCGTAAGCCCTCTCGCCGTGCTGGGAAAGGTCAAGCCCCACCGTCTCATCCACCTGCCCCACCCTCAGGCCGACGGTAACGTCAACCAGTTTGCCCAGTACCCAGGTAGCAGCGAAAGCAAAAGCGGCCACAGCTACCACACCGATAAACTGTGTCAGCATCTGGGGTGTATTACCCTCCAGTAAACCGGGCGTCCCCGAAATTGCCGAGCTGGCGAAGATACCCGTAGCAAGCGCCCCCCAGATACCGCCCACGCCGTGAACGGCGAAAACGTCCAGGGAATCGTCAAACTTAAGCTTAGTTTTCATCAGCACGATGCTGTAGTAGCAGACTATAGCCACGATAACGCCTATCGGGATACCGGCAATGGGAGGAACGAAACCGGC
>JABMRW010000114.1 GCA_013202445.1 Deltaproteobacteria bacterium
CTCACCCCACCCTGCGCCTATAGCTCAGCGGACAGAGCATCGGTCTTCGGAACCGAGTGTCGTGGGTTCGAATCCCTCTAGGCGCGTATCCCTTTCATCTCCACCCTGTAAAGCCTTGCCAAGCCGACGACAACTGTGCAATACTCAATCTGAACGTCGCTCCCAAAACGGGGGACACGGGTGAAGGAAGAAAAGCTCGAGATTATACGCACCACCACCTGGTCGGCCGGGCCCGGCTGCCACGGCACCTGCGGCGTCCTGGCCTACGTCAAGGACGGCAAACTGGTCAAGGTTGAGGGAGACCCAGACCACCCCTGGAACCAGGGACGGCTCTGCTCCCGGTGCCTGGCCATAACCCAGTATGTCTATCACCCCGACCGCCTCACCCGCCCCCTCAAGAGGGTGGGCAAGCGCGGGGAGGGCAGGTGGCAGGAGATTTCCTGGGACGAGGCCTTTGACCTCATCGAGCAAAGGATGGGTAAAATCCGGGAAGAGTTCGGCCCGGAGAGCGTCATCTTCGCCATGGGCACCGGCCGGGACATCGGCGCCTGGATATGCCTGCTGGCCTATGCCTACGGCAGCCCCAACGTAATGTTCTCTCTTAGCGGCATTGCCTGCTACAGCCCCAGGATAGCCGCCGTGGAAGCGGTGCAGGGGGACTACTGCATACTGGATGCCGCCCAGTGGTTCCCCAAGCGCTACGACGACCCCCACTATAAAATCCCGGAATGCATTGTAGTCTGGGGCTATAACATTCCTGCCTCATGCCCCGATAATGTCTTCGGCCACTGGATTATCGACCTCATGAAGAAGGGCACCAAGATTATCGCCATCGACCCCAGGCTGTCCTGGTTCGCCTCAAGGGCCGAGAAATGGCTCAGTCTCCGCCCCGGTACCGACGGCGCCCTGGCTATGGGCTTTCTCAATGTGATTATAAACGAGGGCCTGTACGATAAAGACTTCGTCGAGAAATGGACCAACGCCCCCCATTTAGTCAGGAGCGATACCGGCAAGCTGCTCCGGGAGAGCGATTTAATAAAGGGCGGCTCCCCGGCTAACTTCGTCGTCTGGGATACAGCCAGTAAACAGCCGGCAGTCTGGGATTCCGGGAATGTGCAGTATAAGCTGGACAGCGTTAAGCCAGCCCTGGAAGGCGAGTTCAAAATCAGCCTTGCCGATGGCACTACGGTAACGGTCAAAACGGTCTGGACGGTATTCTGTGAAGAGGTAAATAACTACCCGGTAAAGCGGGTATCAGAAATCAGTTGGGTCCCGGAAAAGGATATCATCGAGGCGGCCCGGCTCTACGCCAAAAGCAAGCCGGCGTCCATACACTGGGGTGTGCCGATTGACATGACACCGGCCATCACCCCCACCTCCCAGGCGATTACCGCCCTGTGGTGTATCACCGGCAATCTGGACACACCCGGCGGCAATGTTATCTCAAGGTATGCCTTTGATGCCGTCGCCTACGCCCTGCCCGGCGCTGAGGGGGTCATCAAGCTTAAATCTAAAGAAGCCGATAAAAAAAGGATTGGCGCCGACCGCTACGGCCCCTTGAACAAGTTCATCTGGAGAGCCCAGCCTGACCTGGCTCTGGAACAGATTTTTAGCGAAAAGCCCTACCCCATCAAGGGCATATGGATGCAGGGCTGCAACCCGGTGGCCGGCATCGGCCTTGACCCCAAAAAATGGGCCGAGGCGATTAAAAAGCTGGACTTCGTGGTGGCTGTTGACCTCTTCATGACCCCCTCAACCCAGCTCGCCGACGTAGTACTACCAGCGGCCAGCTTTCTGGAGAAGGACAGCGTCAGGAGCTGGTGGATACCGCTGCAGACCATCAACAAGGCTATCACCGTCGGCGAATGCAAACCGGACGTGGAAATAAACTTTGAGCTGGCCAGGAGATTCGACCCCAACCTCCAATGGAAAAACATCTATGAGCTCTTTGACGAAATCATCAAGCCCTCGGGCCTGACCTTCAAGCAGCTTCAGGAAAAAGGCTGGGCTTTCCCGCCCCAGGGCCACCCCAGCGCTCCCTACCACCGCTTTGAAAAGGGGCGCTTGAGGCCGGATAAGAAGCCCGGTTTTCAAACACCATCGGGCAGGATTGAGCTGTATTCATCCCTGCGAGAGGAGTGGGGGCTGGAGCCTCTACCCCACTATGAAGAACCCCCCTTCACCCCGGTAAGCCAGCCCGAGCTATTCAAAAAGTATCCCCTCATCCTCTCTACGGGGAGACGCTCGCCAGTATACTTCCACACCGAGCACCGCAACATCCCCTGGCTGCGCCAGATTGACCCCGACCCGGTAGTCGAAATCCACCCCCAAACCGCCGGCTCACTCGGTATTGAAGACGGGGAATGGGTCTGGGTGGAGAACTGGATGGGGAGATGCAAGCTAAAAGCCAAGGTCACGCCGGTGGTGCCCCGGTGGATGGTAATGGCGGCTCACGGCTGGTGGTTCCCTGAAAAACCCGGCGAAGAGCCTTCCCTTTTCGGGGTGTGGGAATCTAATATAAACCAGCTCATTCCCATGGGTGCCCAGGGCAAGGACGGGCTGGGCGCCCCCATAAAACACCTGCTCTGCCGAATATACAAGGTCAGTGAGGAGGAAGATAATGCCTGAAAAAGTCCGCTACGGCCTGCTTATTGACTACGAATACTGCACCGGATGTTATGCCTGTCAGATCGCCTGCGCCCAGGAATACGGCTGGCCGGCGGGCATGTCCGGAATGAAAGTATTTGAGGTTGTCCAGAGCCTGCCCAACGACAAGGCATATCTTGCCTACCTGCCCTTTCCCACCGAGCTGTGCATCCTGTGCGCCGGCCGCACCAAAAAGGGGCTGGAACCGGCCTGCGTCAAACACTGCATGGCCGCCTGCATGAAATACGGCAAGGTAGAAGAGCTCGCCCAGGAGATGGGTAAGAAACCCAGGATGGTGCTCTGGGCGCCACGCTAGCCGTTAGCGGACCAACGGCTACGGGCATTGACATTCAACTCTAGAAAGTTCAAAAAGGGGAGCGCCCTTATTTACCAGAAGGGCGTACTAAAAAGCCCAATAATTAGGTTAAGGAGGCAAAGAATTATGTCTGAAAATCTGGTTAACGCACTGGCTGATTTAAAAGAAGAAGAGGCTATCAAGATTGTTAAAGATAGGCTGAACGCCAATGAGGACCCGCTTAAGATTCTGGGCGATGCCAGGA
>JABMRW010000115.1 GCA_013202445.1 Deltaproteobacteria bacterium
AAGAAATTGATAGAAGTATCACTTCTGTAGGGTGGGAGGGTGGGAAGAAGAACACCTGCTAAAAAGGGGAGGGGCTAAAGCCTCTTGTACGTTTATCTTTGACGATTAGCCTTACCGGCCGGAAATGATTTGGCTTAAGCGGCTGGGGGTTATCCTTTTAATCTTAACCTGTGGCAGCAGCGCTTCCACGTCAGACCTGCGGGCCAGTTCCGTGCCCGGGGTGAGCACGGCGGCCGTCCCCAGGGCCACCGCCAACCGGCAGGCTTTTGATAATGACTCTTCATTGGCCAGTTTCAGGGCGAGGCCGGCAATAGTGCAATCACCGGCGCCCACGGCGCTCCTTACCTTTACCTCGGGCGGGATTGCTTTAAGCACCTCTTTACTGGTGGCGGCGATGATGCCCTCACTGCCCCTGGAGATAACGGCTATCTTGACGCCCATATCGACTATATCCAGCGCCGCCTTGATGATGGCATCTTCGGTGGCAAGCTCCCGCCCCAGCAGTCCCTCCGCCTCCCGGACGTTGGGCTTGACCAGGTAGGGCTTGGCTTTTATGCCCTCGGCCAGCCACTGAGCGTCCGAGTCCAGGATGGCTCTCACCCCGAAGGTTTTAGCTTCCATAATCATGGAGTAATAAACATCGCTGGGGATGCCCGGGGGCAGACTACCGCCCATCACGATTAGATCGGGGCTGGGGCGCATCCGCAGCATTTTCCTCTGGAACCTTTCAAACTCGCTCTTGGAGATATGGGGGCCGGGGGCGTCGATTCTGGTCTGCTTGGAGGTTTTACTGTCGGTGATAATGAAGTTGGTCCTGGTCTCCCGATGAATAGGGGTAAAGCTGAAGGGCACCTCTTCTTCATCGAGCAGTATCTCCACCGCCCGGCCCACCGGGCCGCCGATGAATCCGTAGGCCACTGTTCTGCCCTCCATCTCGTGGACAGCCCGTGACACATCTATCCCCTTCCCCCCGGCATAGCGGTGCAACCGCGACCAGCGGTTAGTCCCGTCCACCACCAGTCCGTCCACGGTAATGTGCTGGTCAAGGCTGGGGTTGAGGGTTATGGTGGCAATCAAGGCGTTTTTCATTTCAATATTCCCGGTACCATCCTTCGGCAGTAGGGGCCAGCTCGCCGCTGGTCAGCCCCAGCTTTTTATACCAGGGGGTGGCGTATTTAGCCGCCAGCTCGTTTAATCTTTTCAGCCTGTCCGCCCCCACCGTGGCCAGAAACTTTATTCTTTCTTTGGCTTTATCAATATGCATCGCTTCCTGCCAGATAGCCCGTCCGGCCAGAAAGCCGGAGGCTCCGCCCTGGCAGGCGATTTCTACCTGCTGGCAGAAAAGCTCAAAGTCCACCCCGGCGCTCAAGACAACCCAGGGGACGGCTGAGGCCGCATCCAGCTGGCGGCAGAGGTCAATCAGTTCAGCCTTGTCTTTCTGGTAGTGCAGGTCGGCGGGGAACTCGGATTTGAGCACATCTATGGGCAGGCCGGTGATATGCCGGGCGGTCTTGAGCACCAGCTGCCCTTTTACCGCGGCAAAGTGAGCCGGGTTTCTCACCTCCTCGCCCATGGGGTAGTTCAGCGGCTCTACCACGAAAGGGAGGTCATATTTTTTACATTCCAGGCCAATAGCCTCAACCATATCCATCAGCTTGTTGGCCAGCTCTATTAAATCGGGACGGTAGTAGACCAGGAGCTTGGCCGCCGAAGCGCCCATTCGTTTAATCTTGGCCACATCCCACCCATCCAGCAGCTCGGTCAGGCGTTGTTCGCTGCCCCCGCCGTAGCCCGAGGCCTCCATGCTGACCATAAGGCCGGTGCTCCCGGGTAAAGCCCCGTGCCCGATGCACTGGGCGGCGCCGAAAACCGGGTCGAGCAGGACGGCGCTGGCGTGGGGGGCGAGTTGAGAGCACAGCTCCAGCTTGCGCTCGACCATTTCCCCGTAGTTAAGCTCTGTCCCCTCCCCCATCAGGTGCTGCAGCGAGCCGCGGTGGTCCATGGCGCACATGGTAAAGATGCCGTCGGGGCTGGCGAGCTGCTGCAGGCCCCTTAATTTGCCGATGCTTAGTGTTTTCATGTTGCTGTCGGGCTATTATGGAATAAAAAGCTGTTTTTATCAACCTCACCCCCTGTGTCCCCCTCTCCAATATTGGAGAGGGGGAATTATTTTTTAGAAAAGGGGGACTT
>JABMRW010000116.1 GCA_013202445.1 Deltaproteobacteria bacterium
AGAGGGGCTTCGCCCCTCTACAACTCCCCAACTTGCTTAACCTCCCCACCACCCCTTTCTCCCCATATTTTATATCTTATCCCACCCACCACCCTTATGGTAGGGCTAAAGCCCTCTTTACCCCACCCCCCTAAGAAGAAATTGATAGAAGTATCACTTCTGTAGGGCGGGAGGGTGGGAAAGAATACTTACGCTAAAAACCAGGCGGTTCCCCCCTCGCTCAGGCCCAGTTTACTTTTATCTTAAACGGCAAGTCAATCCTCCCAGGCCACTTTGCCATCGATGATGGTCATCTCCACCCGGATATCTTTAATCTGCTCCGGCGGCGATTCTAAGGGGTCGTCGCTTAAAATCACCATGTCCGCCAGCTTACCCGGAGCTATGGCGCCCTTTATATCCTCCTCAAACGACGCGTAGGCGGCATTAGTCGTATACATCGCCAGTGCCTGCTGGGGTGAAACGGCCTCCTGTAGTAACAACTGTTGTCCCGATTCCGCCCGCCGGCTGACGGCGGCGTATATTCCTACCAATGGATTATCCGGGACTACCGGGGAATCCGAGCTTCCGGCCACCACCAGCCCGCTGTCCAGGAGGGACTTAATTATATAAAGCCACCGCTGCCGTTCGCGAGGTATGGTAGCCAGATATCTCTCCCCGCTGTAGTAAATAAACGGCGGCTGGGTGACCACCATAGCTTCGAGTTTCTTTAACTGCCCCAGTAGCTCAGGCGGGCACTCGGAAACGTGCTCCAGGCGGTGCCGCCGCCCCGCCACAGACGACTTGCCGCCGACATACTCCAGAGCGGCGATAGCCGCCGCCACCGTGCCCGGCTCAACGCAGTGGACAGCCAGCTGAAAGCCCGCCCGGTGGGCACTCAACGCCTGCCGGTTTAATTCCTCCTGCGGCGGCTGTAAATCCCCGGTTGTCTCATTAACTAAAATCTTTACCCCACCCAGCCGCAGTTGCTCATCGCCCGAGCCAAACGCCAGACCTCTCTCCTGGAACTGGGGTAAAGCGTCAAAACCAGACATCATAGAAACCCGGCTCTTTAGTTCGCCGCTATCTTTAAACCTCTGTAATGCCTGCCAGCGGGCATAATCGTTATTAGCCGAAGCCTCCTGCAGCGAGGTGATGCCCATAGACAGGTAGTGCTTGCTTGCTAATGCCATTCCCCTAGCTAACTCGTCTTTGGATAGCGGCGGCAATACCCTATGACGGATATAGCCCACCATCTCAAAAAGCAGCCCGCTGGGCTCCCCGCTGTCAATCTCTCTATCAATAATCGCCCCCGGCGGCTCCGGCGTCTCTCTGGTAATACCCGCCATTGACAGCGCCCGGCTGTTAAGCACACAGGCGTGCAGCGAGCGGTGGGCCAGTACTACCGGGTGCTCCGGCGCCGCCTCGTCTAAGTCGCGGCGGTTGGGGTGCCGCTTCTCCGCCAGGTAGAACTCGTTATAATCGGTGCCGGTAATCCAGCTGCCGGCTGGAATATTCCGGGCGCGCTGGCGGACAGCCGCCTTGATGTCGGCGATAGACCTCATCAACGGCGGGCTGAGGTCGATACTGCCCAGCTTTCTGATAAAGGCGAAGATATGGCAGTGGGCGTCGTTGAAGCCGGGAACTACGGTCTTACCCTGGCAGTCGATTACTTTAGTCTTTGCCCCCCTCACCTCCCCCAGTTGGTCACCATCGCCAACCAGTAATATCTTATTACCCCTGATAACCACCAGCCCGGCAGTGGGCTGGGCCGGATTCATGGTTATTACGTTGGCGTTGGTCAGAATAAGGTCAGATGACATTCTTTATCTACCCCACCCCTTTTTATATCTTTTCCAGCCCGCCACCCTTTTATGGAAACGGGCTAAAGCCCTTTTTGCCCCACCCCATTTTTAACGGTTCTGTTTCTTTCCATACCCACCCGCCCAAAAAGGTTTCACCTCTTTTCATCTCTTTACCCCACCCCCAAACGGGAGAGATTAACCTCTCCTTCTCCCCCCCTTTTGAAAGGTGTTAAAGAGGTCTAACCTCTATAGGGCGGGAGGGTGGGAAATAAAACACCCTCTAAAAGTTGAGCTGCACTCCCATTTTAGTGGAGGCCTTCTCCTTATCTTTCCCAACCCCGTAAAAAAGAAATTAAGAGAGGTTTTACCTCTATAGGTAGGGCGGGTCAGGGTGGGAAATAAAACGTACGCTAAAAACCGGGTGATTCCCCCTTTTGACCTGATAGCTACAGAGTAGTATACTACTGGCAACCTCAAAGCAACAACCGGATAGCGATGAACTGGCAGCAGATAACCGAAAAGCTGGTCTCCTGGATAAGGGATAGGGTAGCGGCGGCCGGGAGCAGGGGGGTGGTGGTGGGCTTAAGCGGCGGGCTCGACTCCTCGGTAGCGGCGGTACTCTGTCACCACGCCTTCCCCCAGGACATGCTGGTACTGATTTTACCCTGCCACAGCAGCGATGAGGATGTTTTGCACGCCCTGATGGTGGCTGACCAGTTCTCTATCCCGGCCAGGACTGTGGCCCTTGACGACACTTACGATACCCTGCTCAAGGTACTGCCCGATGACATTGTAGCCGCCGAGGTCAGCCGTCTGGCTCAAGCCAATCTCAAAGCCAGATTGAGAATGCTCACCCTTTATAATTTCGCCAACCGGCTAAACTATATGGTGGTCGGCTCAAGCAACCGGGACGAGCTTTCAATCGGCTACTTCACCAAGTACGGCGACGGCGGGGTGGACATCATGCCGCTGGGCAACCTGCTCAAAGGGCAGGTAAAAGAACTGGCTCAATTTTTCGGCATCCCTCAGGCCATCATCAACAAGCCCCCCTCAGCTGGCTTATGGGAGGGGCAGACCGACGAGGGGGAGTTAGGGCTAAGTTATAACGAACTTGACCGTTATTTGGCTTCTGGTGAAGCCTCAGGGGCACTCAAAAAAAGGATTGAGTCGATGATAGCCGCCAGCCGGCATAAGCGCCAGCCGCCGCCAATAGCCGACCTTTAGGCTACGCCTCTAAAGCTCTTTTCCCCCACCCCCGTTTTATATCTTTTCCCACCCACCACCCTTATGGAAGGGGTAAAGCCCTTTTTACCCCCACCCCCTGTCTACAGTTGTTTTTCTTCCCACCCAGCCCGCCCTATGGGGGTTGCACCCCCAAACTCTTGCTATTCCCCCACCCCTTAGGCTTTACCCCCCAAAATCCTGCTCTCCCCAATCTCCCACTTTAGCAGGGTGTCTAAGAGGGGCTGGCGCCCCTCTTCTAAAAAAATCCTTCCCCCTCCCTGGTAAGGGAGGGGGATAAAGGGGGTGGGTTGGCAAGTAAATAGCTAAGCGTGTGAAGTGCCCAAAATTAAGCCAGCCCCAGGGTACCAGGACGAAAATAACTTATTGTTTTGGCAGGTTATCTGTGCTATGATTCACTTGAGGCGAATATGACCACGGAGAAAGTTAAGGCGCTGGAGTTAGCCATCAGCCAGATAGAAAAGCGCTTTGGCATAGGCTCAGTGATGAAGCTGGGGGAAGCCCCGCCCACCAAGATAAAGGCTATTCCCAGCGGCTCACTGGCGCTGGACCTGGCATTAGGTATAGGTGGCATCCCCAGAGGACGGATTACCGAGATATTCGGTCCCGAATCGTCGGGGAAAACCACCCTGGCCCAACATATAATCGCTGAAGCGCAAAAACTGGGAGGCACGGTTGCCTATATTGACGCCGAGCATGCTCTGGACCCCACCTATGCAGCCAACTGCGGGGTCAATATTAATGACCTGCTCATCTCTCAACCCGATACCGGTGAGCAGGCCCTTGAAATCACGGAAGCCCTGGTCAGGAGCGGGGCGGTTGATGTTATCGTAATTGACAGTGTAGCGGCACTGGTACCCCAGGCTGAGATTGAAGGCGAGATGGGCGATGTCCATGTCGGCCTGCAGGCCCGCCTGATGTCCCAAGCCCTCAGGAAACTGGCGGCCGCTATCGGCAAGTCGGGCACAGCGGTAGTATTCATCAACCAGCTAAGAGAAAAGG
>JABMRW010000117.1 GCA_013202445.1 Deltaproteobacteria bacterium
AAAAGGGCTTTAGCCCGTTTCCATAAAAGGGTGGCGGGCGGGATAAGATATAAAACGGGGGTGGGGACTATAAATGTATATACTGCTATACAGTTCTATTCATCACCCACTACTATTCTGCTATACTGGATAAAGCAAATTATGGCCAGGCAAATATTCCGGGCGCTGATTATCATCTTCCTGATAGCCGTTATCGCTGCCGGCGGGATAGTTGCCTGGCAAAAGTACAGCCCGCCCCACACCATAGAGATTTCATTACCACCCCCTCCAGAGTTAAACGGGGAGGTTAACCCGGCGAATCTGCCGCAGAAGATAGACATCAACCACGCCGAAGCCTGGCTGCTGGAAGCCCTGCCCGGCATCGGGGAAACCAAGGCGCAGGCCATCATCGCCTACCGCCAGCAGAACGGCGGATTTGGCCATATCATCGAAATAACCAATGTCTCAGGCATTGGCCCGGCTATCTACGAGGATATTAAGGACCTGATTACCGTAGGCGACTAAAGCTCGAGGTAAATATTGGCGCTTATATATTTAAGCGGTGCCTGGGTGGCCGGTATCTATCTGGGATCAAGGTTTGCCCTGCCGCCCGCCCTAATCCTCATCGGGCTTGTTCCCCTTACCCTGCTCTTCTTTTTCCGAAAAAAGCTCAAGGCGATAATCCTGACCGCCGTCTGCCTGACCGCCTTTTTGGGCGGGGCTTTATGCTACCAGGCGTCTCTGCCCCCCGATGACGCCAGCCACCTGCGGTTCTACAACGGCCAGGAGGTAGAGATTAAGGGGATGGTGAGCGCCGACCCCGAAATAAAGGATAAGTCCACCCATATCCGCCTCTCTGCCAGCCAGATGAACGGTGAAGATGTAAGCGGGGATGCCCTGCTCTTTGTCCCCCGCTACCCCGAATACGACTACGGCGACGTGCTCCAAGTAAAGGGAAAATTAGAGACACCAGCCCAGCTGGGTGACTTTGACTATAAAGGCTACCTGGAAAACCAGGGAATCTACGCCACCATGCTCTACCCCGATATAGAGGTTCTGGAGACGGGGGAGGGTCTGGCGCCGCTGGAGTGGGTCTATTCGCTAAAGAACAGCCTGTCCCGGAGCATAGCCCAAACTATGCCCGAGCCTGCGGCATCGCTGGCGCAGGGCGTCGTCCTCGGCATCAGATATAACATTCCCCAATCCATAAAAGACGACTTTGCCCGCACCGGCACCGCCCACCTGCTGGCAATATCGGGGCTGCACCTGAGCATACTGGCCGGAATACTGCTCAGCATCGGCATACGGCTCTTCGGCAAGAAGCGCTATATCTATATCTGGCTGGCGCTGGGGGTAATCTGGCTCTACGCCCTGATTACCGGACTTAACCCGCCGGTGGTGCGGGGGGCAATCATGGCCAGCCTGTTTCTTGGCGCCGAGCTGCTGGGGAGGCAGCGCACCGCCATCACCTCCCTGGCCTTCGCCGCCGCCGTCATGGTGGGCATCGACCCGCCCATCCTCCGGGGCGCCGCCTTCCAGCTGAGCTTCCTGGGCATGGCCGGCTTAATCTTTATCGCCCCGCCCCTGATGAGCCTAGGCCGAAAATTAGTTGCCGGCACCATCGGGGAGGAGGGGGCGGGGGCATCCATAGCTACTATCGTCACCGACAGCTTCAGCGTGACCCTGGCCGCTATCATCGCCGTCTGGCCGGTGGTGGCCCACTACTTCGGCATCGTATCTCTGGTGGGGCCTCTGGCCACATTTTTAGCCCTCCCGGCGCTGCCGGCAATCATCGTCCTGGGGACGGCGGGGGGAATAATCGGGCTGGTTTTCCTGCCCGTCGCCCAGGGCATCGGCTGGCTGGCCTGGCTGTTCGCCTCTTACATGTTGCTGATAGTAAAGGGGCTGGCCGCCCTGCCTGTGTCCGCCGTCGAGGTGGACTGGGTCAGCACTCCCCTGATGGTGACCTACTACGCCATCATCGCCATAGTGATATGGCTGGTGAGCAGCCGAAAGCGGCTGCCGCAGGTGGCAAGCTGGCTCAAAGACGGGGCGAGCAGGTCTACCGGCCTGGTCTCGAGGCTGCCGCTGAGGTGGGTGGTGCCGCCGCTGTTGATACTGGCCGTCCTGGCAACGGCCGCCGCCACCACCATGCCCGACGACAGACTCCGGGTAAGCTTTCTCGATATCGGGCAGGGAGAGGCTATCCTCATCCAGAAGGGGAGCCAGCAGGTGCTGGTTGACGGCGGCCCCAGCCCGCAGGCGCTTAACCTGGAGCTGGGCGGCCGGATGCCCTTCTGGGACAGGACCATAGAGCTGGTGGTGCTGTCTCACCCCCACGCCGACCACCTAAGCGGGCTGGTGGAGATTATGCAGAGATACAAGGTGGAGCAGGTGCTCTACCCCGATTTAAATGATGAGTCGCCGCTATGCCGAGAATGGCTGGGGTTAATCGAGGAAAGGGATATTAAATGCACTATCGCCCGGGCCGGACAGGAGATTAATTTGGGCGACGGCGTAACGATGAAGGTGCTCAACCCCCCGGCTTCCCCCCTGACCGGCACCGGCTCGGATATAAACAATAACAGCGTGGTACTGTATTTAAGCGCCGGTGAGGTGAGTTTTCTGCTTACCGGGGATATAGAACGGGAGGCCGAGTTCGGGCTAATCGCCCGGGGAAACGATTTGAGCGGCACCGTGCTTAAAGTGGGGCACAGCGGCTCCAAGACCTCCACCACGCCTGATTTCCTGGCGGCGGTCAGCCCCGGGGTGGCGGTTATATCGGTGGGGGAAAACAGCTACGGCCACCCCAGCGGGGATGTGATGGAGAGGCTGGAGGCGGAGCTGGGCAAAGACTATATCTACCGCACCGATGAGCAGGGGACTATTGAGTTTATTACCGACGGGGAGAGGCTGTGGGTGGAGGTGAATAACTCCTCCTAACCTTTTCACTATCCCATCGTTATAGTATAGTAGAACTATAGATAATATAAGTAGCTAAGGGGGGATTATCATGAAAAGGCTGATAATCGGGCTGGCGCTGGTGACTGTACTGCTGGTATCGGCTGCCTGCGCGTCACAGGCACCGGAGGAAGGAACTCTTGGGGGAGGGGGGATACCGTTTCCGCAGGTTGCGCCCGACTCATTTTTAGATTGGGACGACAAGGGTGAGGGCACTGTGGTTTTGGTCACCACCGACAATGAGCGGATGATAGTCCGCAACGGCGATATGTCCCTGGTAGTGGAAGATGTAACCGAGGCCATGGAGGCTATAGGCCAGCTTGCGGGGGGTTTTGGCGGCTACGTGGTGTCTTCCAGCGTCAACGGGGAGGAAGAGGATATGCGGGGGTGGATTTCCATCCGGGTCCCCGATGAGAGCTTTGAACAAGCGCTTAGCGGCATAAGGGAGCTGGCGGTAAGGGTGGAGGAGGAGAACACCAACAGCCAGGACGTGACCGAGGAGTACATAGACCTTGAGGCCAGGCTGTCCAACGCCGAAGCCACCGAGCAGCAGTACCTGGCCCTCCTGGACAAGGCCGAGGACGTGGATGATATACTCAGAATCTATGACTACCTGTCCCGGGTGCGCCAGGAAATAGAGCAAATCAAGGGACGGATGCAATACCTGGAGCGGACATCTTCAATGAGCCTGATTTCGGTGTACCTGAGACCCGAATTTAGCGCTCAATCGACGGTTCCCGCCGGCTGGAACGTACTGCAAATATTCAAGTCCGCCGCCAGAGGACTGGTCATCACCGGGCAGGTGCTGGGCACCATAGCCATCTGGCTGCTAATCTTCATCCCCATCTGGGGAACCGTGCTCGGCATTATACTGTGGCGCCGCCACAAGCGGAGGATGGGGGGATAAAACAATTAAGAAGCTAACCGGGCAAAAGCCGCTTGAGAACCTCCTCCTGGCTAAAGCCACTAACAGCGACGAGCTTGTTGCGGGAGGTGTGCCCCCTGATAATGGCCAGGCTGCTTTTGCCCACACCCAGTAGCTGGCTGAGAAAGGCGACCAGTTCTCTATTGGCCTGGCCCTTGACCGGCGGTGCCGCTACCTTTACCCCCAGCACCCCGTCGGTAAAGCCGACTATTTCGTTGCGGGGGGCATTGGGGTAAACATGAAGAGAAATCCTCGCCTCTCTCACCTGACGATTAATACTCACCGCGAGCCAGGGTAAAGACAATGCTGGCTAAGAATAAAATGCCCGATAACGCAAACCAGAATAACCAGGTGAACTCAGGACCCACTAAAGGAATCGCCTCGGCGGCGGTGACAATGCCCATTGCCATGCACAGCCCGCCGAGAACACCCGCAATCCAGGCTAAAGCTACCATAACAGCACCTCCTTCCTATAACTCCTTACGGCTATTAGATACTATTAACTTTATTTTAGATACCGATTCGTATTATAATGAAAAGCCGGTTAATTAAAGTCAATTTTAGAGGTATGATAGCATGAAGCTTGTGAAAAATCTATACTACTACCCGGAAAAGGGGATGATGGACTGCAATAGCTATCTGATTAAGGATAAGCTTAGCATCCTCATCGACCCCGGAAACAGCCAGTTCCTGCCCGCACTGCTCCAGGACTTACAAAAGGACGGCATCGACCCCAAGACCATAAATATTATCATGAACACCCACCTGCACGGCGACCACTGCTGGGGCAACGACGACTTTAAAAAAGCCTCCGGAGCCGAAATCCTGCTCCATAAAATCCAGAAACAACTGGGGGATGCCGCCACTACCCAGACATCAAAGTTCTTCGGCGTCCCCGCCGTCGAGTTAAGCGAAGACAGAGTGGTGGATGAAGACAGGCTGAACCTGGGGGAAACCGAAATAGAGTTTATCCCCTCCCCGGGGCACTCCCCGGAAAGCATTTGTTTCTACTGCCGCCAGGAGAAAGTCCTTATCTGCGGTGATGTTATCTTTAACCAGAACACGGGGCGGGTGGACCTGCCCGGCGGCAGCGCCGACCAGCTTAAACAGTCAATAGAGCGGCTATCCAGGCTGGACGTGGAATACCTGCTTCCCGGCCACATGGACATCGTTACCGGCGCTGACAACGTCAGGCGCAACTTTGAATTTATCAAGCAAAATATTCTTGGATATCTATAGAGAAGTAAATAATGACAGATTCTTTTGAACTGGGACCAATCAGACCGCCGAGCGAAGCCTACTCCCTGCTCATCCGGGTAACTAAAAATTGCCCCTGGAACCGGTGCAAGTTCTGCCATATCTATAAGGGGCAGAAGTTCGAGCTGAGGCCGGTGGAAGAGGTGAAAAGGGATATACTGGCCGCCAAGGCGATACAGGACGGGCTTAAAGCGATGGCCTGGAAGAGCGACTACGGTGGCAGCGTAGAAGCGGTGGCGGCGGCCGTACTGCAAAACCCGCCCAGCGAAGCCTACGCCAATATCGCCCTGTGGCTATACCACGGCGGCACCAGCGCCTTCCTCCAGGACGCCAACACCCTGGTTATGAAGACCCCCGACCTGGTTGAGATAATAAAGTTCCTAAAAAAGACCATGCCCAGCATCACCCAGGTGACCAGCTACGGCCGCTCCAAGACAGCGGCCAGGAAGAAGCCGGAGGAGATGAAGGATCTCCACGAGGCCGGGCTTTCCCGGCTGCACATCGGGATGGAGTCCGGCTACGACCCCCTGCTGGAATACATGGATAAGGGGGTTACCGCCGCCGACCACATCAAGGGGGGTAAAAATATAGTGGAATCAGGGATTTCGCTGTGCGAATACGTCGTACTGGGGCTGGGCGGCAAAAAGATGTGGCGGGAGCACGCCGTAGAGACGGCTAAAGTGCTAAACCAGATAGACCCCGAATTCATACGCGTTAGGACCCTGACCGTAAAGGAGGGGATGCCCCTCTACGAGGAAGTTCAGAACGGCAGCTTTGTCCGCGCCAGCGACGAGGAGATAGTGGAAGAGGAGAGACTGCTCATCGAAAACCTGGACTGCGGCGCCTACTTCGTCAGCGACCACATCACCAACCTGCTCCAGGAGCTTGAGGGCAGGCTGCCCGACGATAAGGATAAAATGCTGGCGGCGATTGCCCGCTTCCAGTCCCTTTCGCCCGGGGAGAGGCACAACTTCCGGGTGGGGCGAAGGGTGGGGATATATAACGAACTGGACGATATGAAGGATTCTCAGAAGCACACCCTGGTGGAGCGCGCCATAGAAAAGCTCAGCGACGACGGCAAAAAGGTCAGCGACGAGATGATATACTTCCTGATGGAAAGGTTTATATGAGCCTGGAGGAGGAGGTCGGCGCCCGGCTGCGGCAGAAGGGGCTGACGCTGGGCATAGTCGAGTCCGCCACCGGCGGGCTGCTCTCCCACCGCATTACCAATATCGCCGGCAGCTCGGATTACTATAAAGGCTCAATCACCGCCTACAGCAACCAGGTAAAGATTGGGGTGGTGGGAGTCAAAGAGGCTACCATCCAACAGTACGGGGCGGTAAGCCCCCAGATTGCCGAGGAGATGGCCCAGGGGGGGCGTAGAATCTTAAGCGCCGATATCTGCATAGCCGATACCGGCATCGCCGGGCCGGGCGGGGCTTCCCCCGGAAAACCGGTGGGATTGTTTTATATCGGCCTATCTCACGGGGAGCGCACTTTTAGCCAGCAGCATAACTTCCAGGGAGACAGGGAGCAGAACAAGCAAAGCGCCGCCGAAGCGGCACTAAGCTGGCTAGCAGAATACCTGGCGGGGCTGGAATAGGGTCTTCTTACATAGAGTCCAAGAGGGGCATTAAGCCCCTTTTTTTGTTTGTTTTTTAAGAGGAGATTGGGAATATAGCCCCCTCCCCTTATTAGCGGTTGTTCTTCTTCCCACCCTCCCACCCTACAGAAGTAATACTTCTATCAATTTCTTCTT
>JABMRW010000118.1 GCA_013202445.1 Deltaproteobacteria bacterium
CCCTCCCACCCTATAGAGGTGATACTTCTATCAATTTCTTTTTTAGAGGGATAAACAGAAACAATCCCCTCTCTTGGGGGGTGGGGGTTAAAGAGATGCAAAGAAGCGGAGCTTATTTGGGCGGGTGGGTATGGGAAGAAAAAGGACTGTTAAACAGAGGGTGGGGTATGAGCTTTAAGCCAGTCTATAACTATCTCCAGCGCCGCCTCACTGTGCCGCAGGCGGTGTCCTGCCCCCTCCACTATGGCAAGCTGTTTAGGCTCGCCGGCCTGTGCATACAACCTCCGGGCGTGACTGACATTAACAGTCTCATCCTGGCTACCGTGCACCAGCAACAGGGGGCGGGGGGAAATCTGATTTATATAGTCGATGGGCCTGACCAGCTCGAAGCCGTTGAACCATCCTTTAGCCGAGGCGGGGAAATCGTCGTCCCTGATGGCGCCGATGCTGCGAAAATGGTCTATGAGAGAACCGGGACTATCAGCAATATCAGCTAAGTCAAACTCCGCCGGGCAGGCACAGGCGACCACCGCCGATACCCTCTTATCCTGTGCCGCCGCATATACCGAGACGGCCGCCCCACCGCTGAAGCCAAGCAATGATAGACAAGAGTTATCCACCTGGGGCAAAGCGCAGAGATAATCAATCACCGCCTTAAGGTCCCTGGTCCAGCCCAGCATATCCAGGTTGCCACCGCTGGCCCCGGCCCCCCGGAAGTTGAAAATCAGGACGGCAAAGCCGTGAGGAGAAATCTTCTCCGCCAGCGAGGCATAACCTCTATCAGTGGGGTCGGGGATTCCGGCGGGTATACCGTGACAGGCGCAGACCGTCGGATAGGACATATCGCTACCCGGCAGATAAAGCTGACCGGCAATATTTATGCCATCTACTTCCAGGGTCACCGGCTTTAATTGCACTATATCAACCTCAATAGGAGGAAAAACTCCATATTACCCTCGGCACCCAGTATGGGCGAAGCTACCAGCCCCCCCAACCTTAAGCCGTGGCCCGTCACCCAGGCGATAAACCGCCCCAGAACCCGGGCATGCACCACCGGCTGCTTGATTATGCCCCCCTTGCCCACCTCACTGCGTTGAGCTTCAAACTGCGGCTTGAGCAACACCACTAGATAGCCACCGTCTTTGAGTAGCTGAACTACCGATGGTATTACCTTCTCCACCGATATAAAGGACAGGTCCAGGGTAGCCAGGTCTACCTTCTCCGGCAGTGAGATGGGGTAGCGGGCATTTACTCTCTCCATGACCACCACCCGCTTATCCTGCCTGAGGCGGTAGTCCAGCTGGCCGTAGCCTACATCCACGGCGTAGACCCGGCCCGCACCCCGCTTGAGCAGGCAATCGGTAAAGCCGCCGGTTGAGGCGCCAATATCAGCCGCTACCTTAGAAGAAACATTAAGCTGGAAGCGGTCAAGGGCATGGTCGAGCTTGACACCGCCGCGGCTGACAAAAGGGGGCGGCTGGAGAATATCTATTGCCGCTTCCTCAACGACCAGAGTCCCCGCCTTGATAATGGTCTTACCCTCTACCGACACCTCACCGGCCATGATTAAAGCCTGAGCCTTGGCCCGGCTCTCCACCAGACCCCTGTCCACCAGTAAACTATCGATTCTCTGCTTAACCACCGCTGGTTATCATAGCAATCTCACTCACTGAAAGCAAGAAACCGGCTTTGAGATAGTCTCTTCTACCTCACCCCCTTTTCACCCTAAAAAATCAGTGATTTTTCAGGGAACCCGAAATTCATATGGTAACCTCACCCCCTTTATCCCCCTCTCCACTCTTGGAGAGGGGGAATAATTTTGAAAAGAGGGGGCTTTGCCCTCTCTTAAAAACTCCTCACATCCCGTCACAAGGTATTGCATCTACTACCGGCCTGTGGTATACTCGTAATGGTATACTATCTAGCTATAAAGTGACTTGTTAAGTGGGTGCGATTCCCACTTTTTTGTTGCAGCGAAATAATAATGTTGGAGGTTTTAGCCTCGGATGAAGAGTGAGTTTGTGCTGGCTCTAACTCAGCTTGCCGCGGAGAAGAACCTGCCCAAAGAGGTGGTTATTTCAGCGGTAGAGACGGCGCTGGCGTCGGCTTATCGTAAGGATAATTTTGCCCCTAACCAGGAGATTTCGGTTAAGATTGACCCCATTACGGGTAAGGTCAGGGTGTGGGCGGAGAAGATCGTCGTCGAGAAGCCGGAAGATACCAGCAAAGAGATATCGCTGGCCGAGGCGAAAAAGATTAACCCGGATGCTGAACTTGACGGTACTGTTGAGGTAGAGGCCACGCCGCGCAATGCCGGGCGCATTGCCGCTCAGACAGCCAAGCAGGTTATTCTCCAGCGCCTTCACGAGGCAGAGCACAGCGCCATATTTGAGGAGTATGCGGGTAAAGAAGGCGATATTGTCAACGGGCTGGTGCAGCGCATAGAGTCCCGGCAGGTCTTCATTGATTTGGGCAGGACCGAGGCGGTGCTCCCCGCTTCCGAGCAGGTGCGCAACGAAAGATATCGTATCGGTCAACGGCTCAAGGTTTATCTGCTTGAGGTAGTCCGTACGGCCAGAGGCCCCCAGGTGGTAGTATCCCGTTCCCACCCCGATTTTCTGCGCCGCCTTTTTGAGCTGGAAGTCCCCGAGGTGCTTAATGGGACGGTGGAGTTAAAGGCGATCGCCCGCGAGGCTGGCTACCGCAGTAAGGTAGCTGTAGCCACCAGCCAGGAGGGCATTGACCCTGTTGGCTGTTGTGTTGGCCTGCGGGGTATCCGGATACAGAACATTATGAGGGAGCTCAACAGCGAGAAACTGGACGTGGTTTCCTGGAGTCAGGACACCTCGGTATTTGTTGCCAATGCCCTCAGCCCGGCTCAGGTATTGAGTGTAGAGCTGGATGAGGAAGCGGGGATAGCTACCGTGGTTGTTCCAGACAGGCAACTCTCCTTAGCTATTGGCAAAGAGGGGCAGAATGCCAGATTGGCCGCCAAGATCACCGGCTGGCGGATTGATATTAAGAGCGCTTCAATTGCTGAGGCGGAAAAGCTGGCTAAAACCAAGCTTCTAACCGAACTAGCCAAGGTCACCGAGGAGACCATAGTCAGTGAGGAGCTTCCCACAGAACTGCCGGCTATTGAAGAGTTGGCGTTAGCTCCAGAAAAGGCCGAGGTTGAACCGGTCACCGCTGAGACTGAATTGGCGGCTCCGGAGACCGTTTTGAAACCGCCGGTAGGGGTAAAGGCAGGAGTGAAAGCCCCCAAGCTTCGTTTTGCTGAGGATGTTTTACAACGCGCGCCAACCAAGCCGGTAGCTCAAACGAGGCGGAAAAAGAAAGACACCCGTGAGCACGGCGAGGATGGTGTTAAGCTTAAGAAACGGCGCCAGAAGGCGGAAATCTATGACGCAGAAGAGGAGTACTAATCCGGCTCCGGCTAAGCACATACCCCAGCGGACCTGTGTGGCCTGCGGTGGGGTGAGACCCAAGCGGGAGCTGGTCCGCCTGGTTAGAGTTTCCGGTGGTGGTGTGGAGGTCGACCCCGCTGGCAGGAAGGCGGGGCGCGGTGCCTACCTGTGTCCGACGCCGGATTGCTGGCAGGCCGGGCTTAAAAAAGGACGGCTGGAGTACGTCCTGCATACCACACTTACCGAGGATAATCGGGAACAGCTTGTTAAATACGAAAAAGAGCTGGGATAAGGAGCGATTTATTGGTTAAGGTGAGTAAGCTTGCAGAGGATAAGGCAAACGTAGTCGAGGTTCCTCACTCGGTGTCGGTGAGGCAGCTGGCCGACCTTATGCAGGTCAGCGCCATAGATATCATCAAACAGCTGATGAGGAACGGCATTTTTGCCAACATTAATCAGGTCATCGACTACGAGGCCGCCGCCAAGGTGATAGCTGCCCTGGGCTCTGAAGCTCAGCTCAAGCCCCTAGTCGCCACTGGCGGTACCAAGAGATACCGTCCTCAGGAGGGGGAACTCGGTGCTCTCAAATTGCGTCCGCCGGTGGTTACCATTATGGGGCATGTCGACCACGGCAAGACCAAGCTCCTGGATGCTATCCGCCAGACCAATGTAGTGGATACCGAGGCTGGGGGTATCACCCAGCATATTGGCGCCTATCAGGTAGAGGTTAACGGGCAGAAGCTTACCTTCCTGGATACCCCTGGCCATGAGGCTTTTACCGCCATGCGGGCTCGCGGTGCCCAGGTAACCGATATCACCATTCTGGTGGTGGCGGCTGATGATGGGGTAATGCCCCAGACCCTTGAAGCTATTGACCACGCCCGGGCTGCCGGAGTGCCCATCGTGGTGGCCATTAATAAGATTGATAAGGCCGATGCCAACCCCGATCTGGTCAAACAGCAACTGGCTGACGCCGGTCTGGTTATTGAGGAGTGGGGTGGTGAAGTGGTCTGCGTGGCCATTTCAGCCAAGGAAAAGAAAGGCATCAATGAACTGCTGGAAAACCTGCTGGTAGTCGCGGAGATGGAAGAGCTTAAGGCCGACCCCTCCCGCCCGGCGGTGGGGGTTGTGGTTGAGGCCGAGATGGATAAGAGCAAGGGGCCTCTGGCTACGGTGCTCATTCAGACCGGGACCTTGAAAGTCGGCGATACGGTGGTGGTCGGTGGCACCTGGGGCCGGGTAAGGGCCATGTTCAATGATCTAAGCAAGCGGGTGCGGAAAGCCGAACCATCCACGCCGGTAGAGATTATGGGTTTGGACAACGTGCCTCAGGTGGGTGATATCCTTACCGTGGTAGCCGGCGAACAACAGGCGCGGGCGCTCATACAGAAACACCAGCAGGAGAAACACGCCGGGGCGGTGAGTCTGGACAACCTCTATGACCAGATAAGCGCCGGTCAGATAAAAGAGCTTGATGTCGTTCTCAAGGTTGATGTTCAGGGCTCGCTTGAGCCGATAACCGCCTCCCTGGAGCGGCTGGCCATAGAGCAGGTTCAGGTCAGGATTATCCACAGCGGCAGCGGCAATATTACCGAGAGCGACGTTATGCTGGCCATTGCTTCTAAAGGGCTTATTATTGGCTTTGGCGCCGGTGTTGAAGCCGGAGCGCGGCGGATGGCTGATGCTGAACATGTTGATATCCGCCTCTATGACGTGATTTACAACCTGGTGGATGACGTTGAGAAGGCACTTAAGGGTATGCTTGAGCCCCATTATGTCGATGTTATTGAGGCCAGGGCTGAGATAAGGGCGGTTTTCTCCAGCAAGAAGAAGAAGATAGCCGGTCTTATGGTTACCGAGGGTAAGATAAGCCGCGGTGCCAAAGTCAGGGTGCGGCGCGGAGACAAGATATTGCACGAATCAAATATTGACAGCCTCAGGCGTTTCAAGGACGATGTTACCGAAGTAGCCGCCGGCTACGAGTGCGGGGTAGGCCTCAATGACTTTGGCGAAATTGTAGCTGGTGATACCCTGGAGTTTTTCCGTAAAGAGAAAGCCTAGGCTAAGGGACTAAGGATATGTCGCATCGCATCGAGCGGGTAAGTAGCCTCATGCGCCAAGAGATTAGCGAATTGCTTCAGCGCCAGGTCAAAGACCCCCGAATCAGCAAGTTTGTAGCTGTGACCGAAGTTTCCATCTCCGTTGACCTTAAGTACGCCAAGGTATTCGTCAGCTGTATGGGCAGCGAAGAAGAAAAAAAGACGATGCTGATCGGGCTTGGGGCTGCCTCTAATTTCCTGCGCAACCAGCTGTCTAAGCGCCTCAGACTGCGCCGTATCCCCGAGCTTAGATTTGAGTGGGATGATTCTATCGAACGGGGAGATCACCTGCTACAGCTGATAGATAAAATCAGCGAAGCGTATCCCACGGAAGAGCCCAGTGACTAGCGTGGACGGCATCCTCAATATTAATAAACCCCCGGGCAGGACCTCTTTCAGCGTAGTCTCTTTCGTTAAGCGGCTGAGCGGGGTAAGGCGCGTGGGACATGCCGGCACCCTGGACCCGGCTGCCACCGGTGTTTTACCAGTCTGCCTGGGGCAGGGCAGGCGCGTTGTCTCCTTTTTGCACGATACCGCCAAGGTCTATAAAGCTCAGGTGGAGCTTGGTGTAACCACCGATAGCTATGATGCCACCGGCAATATAACCGCTACCGGAGACCCCTCCGGCGTCAGCCGTAAGCAGTTAATATCGGCGCTCGGCTCCTTTCGCGGTCTGATACAGCAGACGCCCCCGATGTACAGTACTATAAAGCATGGTGGCAGGCCGCTCTATGAGCTGGCGCGCGCCGGCATTGAGGTGGAGAGAAAAAGCCGTCCGGTGCAGATTTACCGCCTGGAGCTTAGGCGCTGGCAGCCGCCGGTAGCCACTATAGAGGTAGAGTGCAGCAAGGGCACCTATATCCGCTCGCTGGCTTATGATTTAGGTCAGCTTCTGGGCTGCGGCGCTCATTTAAAGAGCCTCACCCGCCTTAAGTACGGCTGCTTTAGCCTTGAAGACGCCGTTTCACTGCCCCAGCTTGAGGACGGCTTCCGCCATGGCTACTGGCAGCAATTTGTCTATCCCATAGACATTGTCTTTCAAGACTGGGCGGCGGTGGTGGTTGATGATGCCGCCGAGGCAGATGTCAGGAACGGACGCCCCGTGGAGTTAAAGCCTGGTGATAGCCCTCAGCCGGGAGTGGGCCGCTTGCGTGTCTATAACGGTGACGGTCGTTTCCTAGGATTGCTCCAGTTCAATCGGGAAAAGGGGCACTGGCGGCCGGAAAAGGTCTTCAGCAGGGCTTGACAGTCTGCCCATAATAGGGGTATATTGCAACGGATGCCCGTAAGGAGGTGGCTTAGATTGCAGGCTTATTGTTTTAAGTGCCGCAAGAAGGTAGATATAAAGAATCCGCAGCGGGTTACCCTTAAGAATGGCCGGCCGGCCACACAGGGGGTTTGCCCGGGGTGTGGGACTAAAGTATTCAGAATTGGCCGAAGCTAATCGCCTCAGCTCTAGACGAGGTAAGCAAATCCTCTTTAGTATAGATACCGGAGTACGGTTTCCACTTGCGGCGGCAAGGAGAGGGTGCTCAGCGAGTAGGTTCTGTAAATGCTATTCTCAGCAGATGTTATTTGGTTATACTTTCTACTGTCTGTAAAGGAGGCAATTCAACTTTGGGCAAGGTAAATGTAGCAATAATAGGGGTGGGCAACTGCGCCTCCTCCTTGATTCAGGGCGTTCACTACTATAAGAAAGCCAAAGAGAACGAATTTGTTCCCGGGCTGATGCATGTTAATCTCGGTGGGTATCATATCAGTGATATCAACTTCGTGGCTGCCTTTGATATTGATAAGAACAAGGTTGGCAAGGATATAGCCCAGGCTATTTTTACTCTACCCAACAACACCTTCAAGTTTAGTGAGGTGCCCGCCACCGGCGTCAAGGTTCAGCGTGGCATGACCCACGACGGGCTGGGGTTTTATCTATCAAAGATAATAGAGAAGGCGCCGGGCCCCACCGCTGACATCGTTAAGATTCTAAAAGACACCAAGACCGATGTGGTTATTAACTACCTGCCGGTGGGCAGCGAGGAGGCCACCAAGTGGTATGTTGAGCAGGTATTGGCTGCCGGCTGCGGCCTTATCAACTGCATCCCGGTTTTCATTGCTCGGGAGAAGTACTGGCAGCGGCGCTTTGAGCAGAAAGGGCTGCCGGTTATCGGTGACGATATCAAATCTCAGGTGGGGGCGACTATAGCCCACCGTGTCCTCACCCGGCTGTTTAGAGACCGCGGGGTAAAGCTGGAACGGACCTATCAGTTGAATTTCGGCGGCAACACTGATTTTTACAATATGCTGGAGAGGTCACGGCTGGAGTCCAAGAAGATATCCAAGACCAACTCGGTCACGTCACAGCTTGATTACCAGCTTGACCCGGATGATATCCATGTCGGCCCCAGCGATTATGTCCCCTGGTTGAAGGACCGCAAGTTCTGCCATATCAAGATGGAGGGGCGCACCTTCGGTGATGTTCCCCTCAATTTGGAGCTGAAACTTGAGGTGTGGGACAGCCCCAACTCGGCCGGGGTGGTTATTGATGCTGTAAGGTGCTGCAAACTCGCCCTTGACCGTAAACTTAAAGGAGCGCTGGAGGCTCCCTCGTCTTACTTTATGAAATCGCCACCGGTCCAGTATACCGATGACCAGGCTCACCAGATGGTGGAAGAGTATATTACCACCAATCAGCCTGCGGCGAGCGCGCCCGTTTAATTGATTATCCACGGAGGTATCAGGCGGCTACGGTGAAGATAGCATTAGTCTCTCCGTATGATTTCGCCCATCCCGGCGGTGTTATTCTACATATTGCCTATCTGGAACGCTACTTTACCAAGATGGGGCACGAGGTTAAGGTTATTGCCCCCGCCTCCCGGGCTATCCCCGACTTTGGCGACCGGTTTATCCCCATAGGCAGGCCCCGCCCCATTCCCAGCAGCGGCTCTATTGCCCGGGTTACCGTATCACTCTGGTTAGCCCCTAGAATAAGGGCTGTCCTGGAGCAGGAGAAGTTTGACATTATTCACTTCCATGAGCCTTTAATGCCCATGTTATGCACCTCTGTGCTTCGCTTGTCGCATACGGCCAATGTCGGCACCTTTCATGCCTCTCACGGCAAGCCGGGGTACAATTTCGCCCGGCCTATAGGCAAGTGGATTCTGCGGCGGTGGTTCCGCAATCTTGACGGCAAGATTGCCGTTTCCAAACCGGCCGTGGAGTACGCCCGCGAAAACTTCCCCGGCTACTATAATATTATTCCCAACGGGGTGGATGTGGAGCATTTCTCCCCCGATGTATCTCCTATTGAAGAATTTGACGACGGCAAGCTCAATATCCTCTTTGTCAGCCGTCTGGAGAAGAGAAAAGGCTTAAACTACCTGCTGCAGGCTTTCAAGCAGGTAAAAGAAACGCTTCCCAACTGCCGGCTGATTGTCGTTGGCCCCGGCACCAGGCTGCGCCGCAGGTATGAGAGATATGTGGCCAGGAGCGGTCTTGAGGATGTTGTCTTTGTTGGCTTGGTCAGCTATGACGAGTTGCCCCGCTATTATAAGACCGCCGATGTCTTCTGTGCTCCGGCCATCGGCTCGGAGAGCTTCGGCATCATTCTGCTTGAGGCTATGGCGATGGGCAAGCCTATTGTCGCCTCAAATATAGAAGGTTATGCCAGCGTGGTAAGCCACGGCGTGGACGGGTTGTTGGTGCCGCCGGCCGATAAAGACCAGTTAGCCCAGGCTCTAATTGCCCTCCTCAATGACAAGGCGCTGCGGCAGGAGATGGGCGCCAGGGGTAGAATTAAAGCCCTGGAGCATAGCTGGGAGCGCATTGCCCGGATGGTTTTCGCTTACTACGTCAGAATCTTAAGGGAGCCACCCTGGAATAAAAAGTTCCCCGAATTTAAAGAGACGGCTATTTCGGTTAAGTGAGAGCGGGAGTAATTCGGTTAGTAAAGTTTCATCAAAATCGCCATCAAAAACAAGTCTGCCCCAGTTCCGCAGCTCCATAGCCTCGCGGTTTACCGGGCCGGTGGTGCGGGTTTTAGCCAGGACGCCAGTAACCCCTAATGCCCTGAGCTGGGCTGGCTTTATCCTGGCCCTGGGGGCAGCGGCGCTGGTTATCACCGGCTACCCTCTGGCCGCCGGTATTATGGTGCTGGTGGCCGGCTTCTTTGATAGTTTAGATGGGGCGCTGGCCCGCCTCATTAAAAGGGTCACCCCCTTCGGCGCTGTCCTCGATGCCACCCTGGACCGTCTGTCGGAGGGGGTAATACTGCTGGCTATTCTGGCCGTGTATGCCATCCAGCAGTCACTGCTTGGGGTACTATTGGTCGGCGCCACCCTTGTTACCTCCCAGCTGGTGAGCTATATCAGGGCCAGGGCGGAAGCACAGGGGCTGGAGTGCAAGGCGGGCATATTTACCCGGGCGGAGAGGGTGGTAATACTGGCGCTGGGTCTGTTGCTGGGTTACTTTACCCCGGCGCTACTCATTGCCCTGGCCATTATCGTGGTATTCAGCCTGGTTACGATTATTCAGCGGGTAGTCTATGTATGGCGGCAAAAACCCCCCGCCTAGCCCTTTTACTTGGGGCGCGGTTTATGTTATAAGTTAACGGGAAATTTTTAGCCTTAGTGCTTAACGGAGGAAATAATGCCGGTTGTTGCTATTGTCGGAGCTCAGTGGGGTGATGAGGGTAAGGGAAGGGTGGTTGACATGCTGGCTCAGCAGGCCAGGATGGTAGTCCGTTTTTCCGGCGGTGATAATGCCGGTCATTCCGTGGTTAACCCCCACGGCGAGTTTAAATTACACCTTATTCCCTCGGGCATCTTTGACCCCGGGGTGGTATGCATCATCGGCAACGGGGTGGCGATTAACCCCAAGGTCTTAATCGGCGAGATTGACCGCTTAAACGAGCGCGGGGTGGATACCGGCCAGCTGTTTATCAGCGACCGGGCTCACCTGATTATGCCCTATCACCTTCTACTGGACGGTATGGAGGAGGAGGCGCGTGGTGGCAAGGCGCTGGGCACAACCCTCAAGGGGGTAGGCCCCGCCTTTACCGATAAAGCCGCCCGGCTGGGCGTCAGGGCCGGCGACCTCCTGGATAAAAAGGCTTTAAAAGAGCGTCTTGGCACTGTACTGGAATACAAGAATGTCATTCTGGCCAAAGTATACGGGGTTAAACCGCTGTCACTGGATGAGGTCTATACCCAGTACTGCCGGTACGGGGAGCGTCTTGCGCCTCATATACGGGAGACGACTATCATGGTGGATGAGGCGTTGGGCCGGAGGGAGATGGTGATACTGGAGGGGGCTCAGGGGGCTTTACTCGACCCCGATTTCGGTACCTATCCTTATACCACCTCATCCTCCCCTCTGGCGGGGGGAGCTTGCCTGGGGGCGGGCTTAGGCCCCACCAAAATCGACCGTGTTCTGGGTGTCTACAAGGCCTACTGCAGCCGGGTAGGCAGCGGCCCTATGACCACCGAACTAAAGGATGAAACCGGTGACCTGATTCGGGAAAGGGCGCATGAGTACGGCACCACCACCGGACGGCCGCGCCGCTGCGGCTGGTTTGATGCCGTTGCCGCCCGCTTCAGCAGCCGGATTAACGGCTTAACCGGTGCGGCGGTCACCCGCCTTGATATACTGGATATACTTCCCGGCCTCAAGATATGCGTGGGCTATGAGCTGGACGGTAAGACGATTGATTATTTCCCGGCCAGCATTACCGAACTGGCCCGCTGCAAGCCCGTCTATGAGGAGCTGCCCGGCTGGCAGGCGCCGACCACGGAGATTCGCAGCTACGAACAGCTGCCCCTTGAGGCCCGCCGGTACGTTACCCGCCTGGAGGAGCTTATCTCCTGCCCGGTAAACCTTATCTGCGTTGGTCCGGAGCGGGCGCAGGCCATCGAGAAGGCGCCCATTTTTTAGCGGAGAATTTTAGATGGCGATAGTGAGACCAGCCGCCGATAGGGACATACCGCGTATCCTTGAGCTCTACCACCAGCTGGGTGTAGATGAGGGGGAGCCCTCTATAGATGACTGCAAAAAGGCGCTGCGTACTATCAGCACCACCCACGCGCAAGAGCTGCTCGTCGCTGAAGAAGACGGCCGGGTTGTGGGCACTACCATGCTCGTCATTGTACCCGGCCTGGCCCACAATGTCTCACCCTGGGCGGTGCTGGAATACACCGTTATCGATGAGCAATACCGTCGGCGCAGCATCGGCAAGCTAATGTTGGAATACGCTGCGACTAAGGCCAGGGAAGCCGGCTGCTATAAAATCATGCTCAGCAGCAACAAGAAACGTAAGGATGCCCACCGGTTCTATCGCTCACTCGGTTTCGTCGCCAGCCACGAAGGATTTCAACGCCGCTTCTAGCATATTTATTAGCCAATTCCCCTTGTTTTCAGTTGTCTTTCTTCCCCGCCCCTCTTTTATAAAAACTTTCCCCCTTTCCTTTTAAGGAGAGGGGGATACAGGGGGTGAGGTATAATAAAAATCCCTATACTGGCAAATCAATCTTGTACTTTTTAAGTGTCTCTCTGATGAAAGCGGCTGATTTCTCAGTAGGCTCAACCAGGGGCAAACGCGGCTTGCCCACCTTGAAGCCGAGGTGGTTGAGGGCGTATTTTATCGGCGCCGGGTTGGGCTCGATAAAGAGTGTGTCCACCAGTGGCAGCAGGTGGCGGTGAATGGCCGCCGCTTCGGCGATTTTGCTATTTAGAATATAATCCATCATCTGCTTAATCTGCCTGCCCACCAGGTGTGTGGCCACGCCGATAGTGCCGTAGCCGCCGAGGGCCATGATGTGAAAAGTATCGTTATCATTGCCGCTCCAGATGCGGAAGTCCTTGCTGGCGTTATTGAGCGTATGAGCTACCAGGCCCATGTCGCCGCTGGCTTCTTTGACGCCGACGATGTTATCAATCCGGCTCAGCCTGACGATGGTTTCCACCGTCATCTTGATGACCACCCGTGAAGGTATGTTATACATTATGATAGGCAGGCTGGTGTTTTCGGCGATGGTCTTGAAGTGCTGGTAGATGCCCTCTTGAGTGGGCTTGTTATAATAGGGGACGACCGACAGGCAGGCATCAACCCCGATTTTCTCGGCGGCTTTAGTCGCTGACACGGCTTCGGCGGTGCTGTTACTGCCGGTGCAGGCAATAATGGTTCCCCGCCCCCCCAGTGCCGATTTCACCTCGGTAAACAGGCGTGCTTCCTCCTCCCGGACCAGCGTCGGCGACTCGCCGGTGGTAGCCGCTACCACCACGCCGCCGCTCCCCGATTCGAGTAAGGCTAGAGCCAGCTTTTTAGCCTGCTCATAGTTAACCGCCCCCTTTTCGTCGAAAGGGGTTACCATAGCCGTCAGTAATCTTCCCAGCTCCTTCATTTCCCTGCCTCCCCGGGATGCAGCCAGTCCCTTTTAATTAGCTCTTCGGCAATCTGGATGGTATTCAGCGCCGCTCCCTTGCGCAGGTTATCGGCGACGACCCACATAACCAGGCCGTTGGGGTGAGAGACATCGCGGTGAATACGCCCGACGAAGACATCATCGGTGCCGGCGGCTGACCAGGGCTGGGGGTAGAGGCTTATGCCCGGATCATCCAGCACCTTGACCCCCGGCGCCTGGGCGAGGATACGCTTGGCGTCATCGGCAGCCAGAGGCTGGGAGAATTCTACATGAAGTGCCTCGCTATGCCCGATAAAAACCGGCACCCGCACGCAGACCGCCGAGATGGCGATATCGGGGGCATGCATTATCTTCCTGGTCTCCTCCACCATCTTCCACTCCTCTTTGGTGTAGTCGTTATCCAGGAAGACATCTATCTCCGGCAGTATATTAAAGGCTATCTGGTGGGGATAAACGTGGGGGACGGTGTTCTGTCCCTCCAGCACCTGCTTGGATTGTTCGGTAAGCTCCTCAACGGCGGCGGAGCCGGTGCCCGATACCGCCTGGTAGGTAACGGCCACGATGCGCTTTATGGGGTTGACCTTGTGCAGCGGGTTTAGCGCCACCACCATCTGGATGGTGGAGCAGTTGGGGTTGGCGATAATCCCCTTATGCCATTTAATGTCTTCTGGGTTAACCTCAGGCACCACCAGTGGCACGGCAGGTGTCATTCTAAAGGCAGAGCTATTATCGATAACTACTGTTCCGGCTCGGGCAGCC
>JABMRW010000001.1 GCA_013202445.1 Deltaproteobacteria bacterium
CCATTTCGCTGATTGACAACAGTTGAGTCACATTTGCTTGTTATGTGCAGTACGAAGCTATCGCTTATCGGAGAATGGGTCCCGGCAGTTGTGGTTAAACCGGAATCCACTAACAGAACCAGCGGCATTGAATCTGCGGATGGTATCCGGTTTTACTTTGGGTAACATGTGCCGCACGACCTACTCTACCAACAAGGCCAGCAACTACCCAGTCCTAGGGTTGATTGCTTAGTAGATTTTGCTAACATTTTGCTAACGGAAGGGAAATAACAGGTCAATACCAAATGGCAACTTACGAACGAACAGAAAATTAGACGGCTACAGGAAAACACTGGTTTGAGCGTAAAGCTACACACTGACATGGTAACTGGCAAGTCCGGTATGCGCTACCACCCGCTATTTTGGCTCTTCCCGCCTATTCTCCACTATTGAACGGCATAGACCTTTGGAAAAGCCCGGCTATAACCATATACAGTTGTAAGTGGGGTTGCGCTAACAGGAGCGGAGTGGAATAATAGTGGGGGGTCTTAGTTTAAATGGTCATTAAAATACCTCTTTATTTCGGGTTGAAAGTGTTGGCCGGTAGCCGGAATATCGTCGAGGTTTAAGGTTTTCAGCATCGAACACAAGGAGGGCTAAATGGCGGCTGTATACGGGGTAACACGGTTCGAGTTTGATGAAGAGAAGGACCTTAAAAACTACGCTGTGTTTCTGGCCGATGTTGTCCACGGTACGCCGCCATGGCGCCCTCTTTTCTTTATGGAGAGTTGGGGACGCTGGGTTTACCGCGCCGTACAGCGGGCGGCTGAGCGGCTCTCACTGCCGACTACCAAGGGCTGGGACGTGAGGTACATTGATGGTTACCCTTACCTTGCTGTAATTGAGACCTCCGAGCAGGAGGTGAAGAAGCGTGAGCCAGTATTCCGGAAGAGGATAAGACCTTATATTGAGGACTTCGATGCCATCTGGGAACAGCGCAAGACTGACATAATGAATACTTATAAGGAGCTTAAGAAGGGGTATGGGCTGAAAAGGTATGAGGATATCAAGAAGCTGAGTAATATTGAGCTCCTGGACCTCTTTGACGATTATATGCAGGTGGACCGGAAGCAATGGGATATACATATGGAGTTGATGGTGCCGGCCTATTACCTCTTCGGGCTGTTTGAACAGATGTGCAATGAACTGCTTGGATTCGGTTATACCGACCCCTTGTTTGCCAGGTTAATGGCCGGTTTTGATAGCATGGTGTTCAAATTTAACAAGGAGATTTGGCGACTTGGTAACCGGGCGGTGGAACTTGGGTTAGGTGAGCTGTTCCGTACCACCAAAGATGATAAGGTGCTGCTTTCCAGGTTGGAGGATAGCGAGGCTGGGAGGAAGTGGCTTAAGGAATACTATGATTTTCTTGAGGTGCATGGCTGGCGCACTGAGCGTATGCTTGATTGGGCGACTCCGAGCTGGATTGAAAAGCCGAGCCTTGGCATACCGCTGATAAAGGTGGCCATAGCTAGCGGTGGAACTTACACTATAGAGGAGAGAAGGGGGCAGGCTGTTAGGGAGAGGGAGAAGGCGGAAAAGGAGGTCCTGGACAGGGTGCCGGCAGAGCAGCGGGGGTGGTTTGAAACCCTGATGAAAGCCGCCCAAAAGGCTGGTTACTGGAGTGAGGACCATAACTATTACCTGGACCTTTACTGCAACGGGATAGGGCGGTGGATAACCAGGGAAATCGGGCGGCGCTTTGCTGAGGCTGGTGTTATTGATGACCCCGAGGATGTCTATTTTCTGCTTGCTGATGATATAGAGAAGGCTTTAGTACCGATGGGGAAGAATAAACTGCACCGTCAGGTCAATGTGCGGAAGAAGGAATGGGAAGGCTATCTTGAGGTTACTCCCAGGCCATATTACGGAAATGTGGATATGGTGCAGGAAATACTGAGAAAAGACCCGGTAATCAGTGTCGCCACTTCGGTTCCTATCATCAGGAAAGATGTAAAGGCTGACCTCTACGGTGCTGCTTCATCCCCCGGCGTGGTGGAGGGAATTGCCCGCGTAATAGTGACTGAGAATAAGTTAGCCGAGCTTAAATCCGGAGAGATTCTGGTGGCACCGGGAACGAGTGCGCCGTGGACTCCGGCTTTCGAGATAATCAAGGGTGTTGTCACCGATGGCGGCGGTGCTCTGTCTCATGCTGTAATTCTGGCCCGGGAGTATGGTATTCCGGCGGTTACCGGCTGCCTTGACGCAACCAGGAAGATTAAGACCGGCGACAGGGTGAAGGTTGATGGCAACCTTGGCGTAGTCCATATCTTGCGTAATAATAAGGCTTAACCTGGTTGACATAAGTCGTCGAGTCCCTGAGGGGAGGACATGATGTCTGAGAAGTTGGTGCTCTGGTTTGAGGAGTTGGGTCAAGAGGACAGAGAGCTGGTGGGCAGGAAGTGCGCTAACCTGGGCGAGATGGTCAAGATTGGGTTGAGAGTTCCCCCTGGATTTGCCCTCTCTGTTGAAGCCTACCTGGATTTTATGAGTCTGACAGGTGCTGTTGCTGAAATAGGGAAATACCTGGCTAAGTTTGAGCCTAAAGACCTGGAACAATTCAATCAGGCAAGTGCCGATATACGCCAGATGGTACAGTTGAAAGCAGTGCCTGAGAAGATAGAGAAGGCAATAGTCTCACACTATAGTGAACTAAGCCGCCGGTGCCATACCGATGAAGTTGCTGTGTCAACACGTTCGGCTGGGCTGTTAAGCCACCCCGGGCAATATGAGACCTATCTTAATGTGCTTGGGGGGCCAGCTCTGGTGGATAAAATCAGGCTGGTGTGGGCAAGCACCTTTAACCCCCGCTCCCTGGCTTTTAGAAGCCGAAAGAAGATGCCACTGGAGAGCGACCCTATCGGTGTCGCCGTGCAGGAGATGGTGAAGGCTCGTGCTGCCGGGGTTATTTTCACGGCTGACCCTAATACCGGCGATGATACCAGGATGATAATAGAGGGTAACTGGGGATTGGGCGAAAGCGTGGTCGGCGGTGAGTTGACACCGGACATTTATATCCTGGATAAGAAGAGTCTGAAAATACTGGAAAAGAAACTGGGGCCGAAGTCCAGGTATGTAACCTTCAAGAAGGGTGGGGTGATAGAAAAGAAAGCTCCGCCAGATAAGAGTGGCAAATTCTGCTTGAGTGACGAGGAGGCCAGGGAAATAGGGAGGTTGGGCAAGGTGCTGGAGAAGCATTTTGGCGAAGCTCAAGATGTGGAATGGGCGGTAGAGGAAGGCAAACAATTACCGGAAAGTATCATCCTGTTACAGACGCGGGCCGAGATTATCGCCCAGAATAAGACACCCATTGACCAGATTGTGGACTTAATGCTCGACCGGTTCTCAAGAGGGGTTGGCTTTGATGGGGGCAAGATGTAGCCGCCCTCCGGGGCTTTATGCGCAGGCTACTGCCCGGATATTTTATCTATAGAGCCCCTTAAACCCCTTACCAGTTCAGCCAGCGAAGCGAAATCGTCCTCCTTCTCCATAAGCTGAATTATGCGGCTGCCCACAATTACCCCATCGGCAATCCGGGCTATCTGGCTTGCCTGCTCCGGGGTGGATATGCCAAAGCCAACGCATAGGGGCTGGGCGGCTGCCTTCCTTACTCTGGTCACAAATGCCTCCAAATCCGCCGGCACTCTTTCTCTTGCCCCGGTAACCCCGGTTACTGAAACCAGGTAGATAAACCCCCGCGACCTCTGAGCAGCCAGCCTGATGCGCTCCCCGGTGCTGGTTGGAGCCAGCAGGTAGATGAGGTCAAGCCCCTGTCTCTGGCTGATAGCCTCCAGGTCTGAGCCTTCATCGGGGGGCAAATCAGGAATGATTATCCCGGAAATACCGGAACCGGCACAGGCGGAGCAGAACTTATCCAGCCCGTAGCTGAAGACGGGATTATAATAGGTCATAAACACCAGCGGTATATCTACCTTCTGGCTTAGCTGCCCGGCCAGCTCAAGGCAGAGCCGGGGGGTGACGCCGTTCTGCAGGGCGTGAAAGCTGGACTTCTGTATGGTGACCCCATCGGCCAGGGGGTCGGAGAAGGGTATCCCCAGTTCCACAATATCACAGCCGCTATCGGCTAGCAGGGGGACTACCTTTAGAGTAGCTTCAACGGAGGGGTAGCCTACGGTAACATAGGCGATGAGGGCTTTATGGCCCGGCTGGCTGAACACAGAGGCAATTTTGCTCATAGCTTTACCTCCAGCGCTTGGGCTACGATGTCCATGTCCTTATCGCCGCGCCCGGAGAGGTTGACCACGATTGTTTTCTCTTTCTCCAGCGAGCTGGCCATCTTGGCCGCATGAAATATGGCGTGAGCCGGTTCCAGAGCCGGGATGATGCCCTCGGTCTTGCAGAGCAACTTAAAGCCCTCAAGGGCTTCCTGGTCAGTTACCGCCACGTAGGTGGCCCGCCCGCTGTCCTTGAGGTAGCTGTGCTCGGGCCCGACGCCGGGATAGTCCAGCCCGGCCGATATGCTGTGCGTCTCTCTAATCTGCCCATCTTTAGTCTGGAGGACATAGGACTTTGTTCCGTGGAGTACGCCGACTGTTCCCGCCATCAGCGAGGCGGCATGTTCGCCGGTGCTGAGCCCCCTCCCCGCCGCCTCCACACCGATAAGATTGACCTCCTTATCGTTTAAAAAGGAGTAAAAAATGCCGATGGCGTTGCTGCCGCCGCCGACGCAGGCGATGATATAGTCGGGGAGGCGGCCGGATTTATCCAGAATCTGCTGCCTGGTCTCTTTGCCGATTACCGACTGAAAGTCCCGTACCATCACGGGGTAGGGGTAGGGGCCGACTACCGAGCCCAGGAGATAGTAGGTATCGGGGTTGGTTACCCAGTCCCTTATTGCCTCATTTATAGCGTCCTTCAGTGTACGGCTGCCGCTGTGTACCGGCCTAACCTCGGCGCCCATCAATCTCATTCTAAAGACATTGAGGGACTGGCGGCGCACATCCTCCTCACCCATATAGACGATGCACTCCAGCCCCAGCTTGGCGCAGACGGCGGCGGCGGCCACGCCGTGCTGGCCGGCTCCGGTCTCGGCGATGATTCGGCGCTTGCCCATCCTCAGGGCGAGCAGCCCCTGCCCCAGGGCATTATTGATTTTATGGGCGCCGGTGTGGGCCAGGTCTTCCCGTTTGAGGAAAATGCGGGCGCCGCCGCAATTTTCGGTCAGCCTTTGGGCCAGGTATAGTGCCGTCGGCCTCCCCGAATAGTCGCGGGAAAGCGCCTCAAATTCAGCCCAGAAGGCCTTATCGGCACTGGCTTCCTTGTAGGCGGTTGCCAGCTCATCCAGGACGGGTATCAGTGTCTCGGGTACAAACTGCCCCCCGTAGTCTCCGAAGTAGCCTCTTTCATCAGGTAGTATCATGGGCTTTTCTCCTGTGACTTAATATAAGCCTGGAAATTGCGTTTCATCTCGTCTATATGGTCGCCGCCGAACTTCTCCGTCATTGCCTGCCCCAGAGCCAGAGCCAGCATCGCTTCCGAGATAACCCCGGCGCGGGGGACGGCGCAGATATCCGACCTCTCAACCGTGGCCGGCGCCGGCCGGTGGGTGGCGATGTCTACTGTTTCTTTAGGCTTTCCCAGGGTGGAGATGGGTTTATGGTAGACACGGCAGACAATGTTTTCGCCGTTGCTCATGCCGCCTTCTATTCCCCCCATATTATTGCTCTGGCGGGAAAAGCGGCCATCATTATAGGCAATCCGGTCCTGGAACTCGGAGCCGCTCGTAGCCGCCCCGGCAATGGCGTTGCCTATCTCCACCGCCTTCACCGAGGGGATGCTCATCAGGGCTTGAGCGATTATACCGTCGAGACGGCGGTCGTAGTGCATAACGCTGCCCAGGCCGACTGGGGCGCCGGTGGCGATAACCTCTACCACCCCGCCCAGGGTATCTTTTTTATTGCCAGCCTCTAAGATTAGCTGTTTCATTTTCTCTGATGTCTCTGAGTCAATGCACCTTATATCAGGGTCGGTTTCAAAGACCGAGGCCACCTCTTCGAAATTGGATGGGTGGCGGGTCAGCCTTACCGGGCCTATCTGGACGGTGTGGCTGGTTATCCTGATGCCGAACTCCAGCAGTAGCTGCCTGATAACCGCTCCCGCCATGACTCTGCCTACCGTCTCTCGGGCGCTGGCCCTATCGGAGATATTCCTGATGTCGTCCTGTCCGTACTTTAAAACACCGGCCAGGTCGGCGTGGCCGGGGCGGGGCCGGGTAACTTTATCCGCTGGCTTTTCAGTCTCCTCAATACTCATCTCATCCTGCCAGTTAGCGAAGTCCAGGTTCCTGACTATCAGCGTAATCGGGCTGCCCAGCGTCTTGCCGTAGCGGATACCGGAGAGGATTCCAACCCTGTCCTCCTCAATCAGTCCCCTCCCACCTCGGCCGGAATCGGAGTGGCGGCGCTTGAGATCCCGGTCGATATCCTCAACGCGGACCTGGACTCCGGCGGGCATTCCCTCGATAATAGTTACGCAGGCCGGGCCGTGAGATTCACCGGCGGTCAAAATGCGTAGCATCTCTTCCTCCTTCCGAAGCCTGAGTTAGGGCGGACTCCATGGCTGGTAACGGAGCCTCGAGTCCGGTAAAGAGCTCAAATTGCTTTACCGCCTGATAAAGCAGCATCTTATAGCCGTAAACAACGGCACATCCCTTCTCTCTGGCTTCAATTAGCAGTCTGGTTTCTCTGGGATTATAGACAATATCAAAGACGGTGAGCCGGTTATGAAGAAGGTCTTTGGGGATGATTGATTGGTCTGTCTCGAGCAACATCCCCACCGGGGTGGCATTTATCAGGATGTCAGCCGAGGAGATTTCCGATAGCTTTTTCAAGCCACCAAAGCCTCCGGCGCTGACTTTTTCGGCAAGCTTTCTGGCTTTAGCCTCCGTCCGGTTTAATACCACCAGCTTGACCCCCCTGGCTTTAAGCCCGAAGGCTATGGCCAGGGCGGCGCCGCCACCGCCAATAAGTACCGCCTTTTTCCCCTTGAGCGTGGTCACTGCCTCTAACGCCTGTAAGGCGCCATCGCCATCTGTATTATAGCCGGTTAAGACACCGTCATCGTTGACGATGGTGTTGACGGCGCCGATTTCCCCGGCCAGCGGGTCAATCTTATCAAGGTATTTTATAGCGCTGACTTTGTGGGGGATGGTAACGCTTGCCCCCCGGATACCCAGCTCTCTTATACCCTCTATCGCCCGCTTGATATCGCTGACCCGGAATGATACATAGGCGTAGTTAATGCCCAGCGCCTGATAGCCGGTATTATGGATTAGCGGGGAAAGCGAGTGCTCCACCGGCTCGCCGATAAGGCAGCATATTTTGGTATTAGCGTCAATCACCGGTGAACCCCCGTACCGCCAGCAGGTTTATAACCAGGTCAGCCGCTTCTTCCGGCGTTTTGTTTTCGGTGTTGATAGTCAAATCGGCGGCTTGCTGGTAGAGCGGCTTTCTTTCTTTAAAAGTTATCTCCATATCCTCCCGCCGTGTCCTGCCCTCGACCAGCGGCGGCCGGCCGGTATCTTCTCCAGTACGGTTGACCAGCGTATCAACGCTAGCCTGGAGCCAGACCAGTATTCCGCTTTTCTTGAGTTTAATAATATTTTTCTCCCTGGTCACCACCCCGCCCCCGCTGGCATTGATGATATTATCTCGCCTGGCTACCTCGCCGGTTATCTCTTCTTCTATGTCCCTGAATTTTCCCCACCCGTGTTTTTCTACAATTTCAGGGATGCTAAAGCCCGTCTTACGGGTGATAAGCTCATCCATCTCAATAAGCTCTCTGCCCAGTTTTTGGGCTAAGATTTTGCCCACCGCGGTCTTTCCCGAGCCTCTCATGCCAATCAGGACGATATTCATGGCAGCTCCTCTATTTTCGCCCTTAAGCTTGACAGGTCGGTAAAGAACCGGGGGTAGGACTTGGTTACCGCCTCGGCGCCGTTAATAATGGAATTGCCCTCGGCGAAAAGGGCGGCAATAGACAAACTCATCGCCATGCGGTGGTCGTTGTGGGCTTCAATTTCAGCGCCCCGGGGCTTTCCCCCGTAGATTACCATGCTATTATCGGTCACATCTACTCTTATTCCCATCTTGGCCAGTTCGGCGGCCGTGTCGCCGAGGCGGTCGGTTTCTTTGAACCTTAAGTGACCGATATTGGTCATTTCCGTTTTGCCCCGGGCATAGGCGGCGACCACCGCCACCGTCTGGACAAGGTCGGGATAATCACCCATGTCTATGGTAACGCCTTTTAGCTCATCACGGCGGTAAACCGTCACCTGCTCTTTCTGACGTTCAACAGTGCACCCCATCAGTGACAGGATATCCAAAAGATATTTATCACCCTGTGCGGATTTGGTCTTTAGATTTTTTACCGTTACCGGCTGGCCGCCGATGGCGCCGGCGGCTAAGAAATAAGCGGCCGAGGAGTAGTCACCCTCTATTCGGTAGCGCTTTCCTTTATATATCTGGCCGCCTTTGACCAGGAACTCTTTATAGTCTTTATTTACCGCCTCAACGCCGAAGTCCCGCATGACATCCAGGGTTATGTCTATATATGGCCTGGAACGGAACTCATTAGTTACTTTGATTCTGAGGCCGTTTTCGGTATAGGGGGCAACCATGAGCAGGGCGCTGATGTACTGTGAGCTTACCCCGCCGGAAACGGTAATCTCCCCACCGCTGAGCTTCCCTCCCCGGATTTCTATTGGCGGGTAGCCGTTAGTTCCCAGCGAGCGGGCGCTGGCCCCCAGGCTTTTTAGTGCCGAAAGTAAGTCGCCTACCGGGCGCTGGCGCAGTCTACTATCTCCATCAAGGACGACCTTGGTCCGGGCTAGAGCCGCCAGCGGGGCTACCATGCGGATGGTGCTTCCCGAGTTGCCGGCAAAAATCTTATCGCTGCCGGGGGCGACCTTGATTTTGCCGCCGGTGCCGTTGATTTTTAGCCGGTTGCCCTGGAGCTCAATATCGGCGCCCAGGGAACAGCAGGCGTCAATGGTGTAGCGGGTGTCATCCGACAGCAGGGGGTCCTCAATCAGACCCTCCCCCGTTGCCAGCGAGGCCAGTATAACCGCCCGGTGGGTATAGCTCTTGGACGGCGGTGCCGAAACCTCTCCCGTCACCGATGATGGGGTTATTCTTAGTTTCACTTTTTCTTTTGGCTCCTGATATATTCGGCCAGGGCTTCAAGCCCCAACAAATAGCTCTTTGTTTTGAGGCCGCTAATCTGCTTGATAACCACGTCTGAAATAACCGATATCTTGCGCCACTCCTCACGGGCCTGGATGTCTGACAGGTGCACCTCGACCACGGGCAGTCCGGCATCGGCGAGGGCGTCATGAAGGGAGTAGCCGTAGTGGGTCAGGGCGCCGGGGTTAATCAATATGCCATCGGCTGCACCTGTTTTCTCCTGGATAAAGTCGATAATACCCCCCTCGTGATTGGACTGGAAGAAAATAAGCTCGCAGCCCAGTGCCTTGCCTTTCCCGGTGAGCGCCTGCTCTATAGATTCCAGGGTATCGGTGCCGTAGTGCTCTGGCTCCCTTTTACCCAGCATATTAAGATTGGGACCGTTAATTACCATTATTTTCATCGGCATATCTCCGTAAGGACTTTTCTGACCACGTCATCCGCCACCGGCTGGTTAGTTACCCCATTGCCGATGCCCTTGAGCAGCACCCAGCCGGTCTGCCCCCGGGTTGTTTTCTTGTCAAAGCGGGTGGCTCCAATAAGGTCTTCGGGATTTACTCCCTGGCAGTAGACAGGCAGGCCGAACCTTGAGAGCAGGTTTTCAATTACGGGGATATTGCTCCGGTCAAGCCCGCCGACCTCTACGCTTATTCTGGCGGCGGCCGCCATCCCGATAGCTACCGCCTCGCCGTGACTCAGCTCTTGCAGTTTGGTGGCGGCTTCCAGGGCATGACCGACGGTATGGCCGAAGTTCAGTATGGCTCGCTGGCCGGTCCGCTCCGTCTCGTCCACCTCTACGATGCCGGCTTTCAAACGGCAGCACCGTATAACAATATCCTTTAGCTCGGCCGTGGTAAATTCCCTTTCCTTCTTTTGGTCAAGGAGGCGGAATAGCTCACCGTCCATTGCTAAACCGTACTTTATCACCTCGGCCAGTCCGTTCCGCATCTCGGCGGGGGGTAAAGACTTGAGCAGGGCGACGTCGCCGATAATGGCGCTCGGCTGGTAGAAGCTGCCGACCATGTTCTTCTTGCCGCCGAAGTTGACCCCCACCTTGCCGCCGATGCTGCTGTCCACCTGGGCGAGTAGAGTGGTGGGTAGTTGAATGTAGTTAATACCCCGCAGGTAAGTGGAGGCAAGGTATCCGGCCACATCACCGACCACCCCTCCCCCCAGAGCACATATAAGACCCTTGCGGTCGATATTGTTCTCCAGCAGAAACCGGTAGCCGCGCTCCACTGTATTCAGCGACTTGGCTCTCTCCCCCACCGGCAGGGTGAGCAGAGACATCTTTTTTCCCGTTGCCTCCAGCGCTTTCATCACCCTCTGCCCGTAGAGCTTTTGGACGGTGGTATCGGTGAGCAGGGCAATGCCGGAATAACCGCTGAAGTCAAAGTACCGCTCAAGCTGGTTTATAATGCCGTCGCCGACAACAATAGGGCAGCGCCTGACCGTCTCCAGTTTAATGACGTATTCTGTTGAGTTTTCTTTCCGGCTCATCATCTGATTAGACTATTTATCTCCTTCATTAGTTCGCCGAACTGTTCGGGATACAGGGACTGCATTCCGTCGGAGAGGGCGTGCGCCGGGTCGTGGTGCACCTCCACCAGCAGGCCGTCGGCGCCGACGGCGATGGCGCCCTTGGACAGGGGGATGACATAGTCCCTCCGTCCGGCGGCATGGCTGGGGTCAACGATGATAGGCAGAGGGCTGGATTCCTTGATTGAAGGGATAGCGCTCAAATCCAGGGTATTTCTGGTATTATCGGAGAAGGTGCGTATGCCCCGTTCACACAGGATGACCTGGTTGTTCCCCTCCGAGCTGATATATTCCGCCGACATCAGCAACTCTTCGATTGTTGCCGCAAAACTGCGCTTGAGCAGGATCGGTTTAGAGGAATGACCGGCCCGGCGCAGCAGGGAGTAGTTATGCATGTTCCTGGCGCCGATCTGGATGATATCGGCGTACTTTTCCACCAGTTCAATATTGGTGTGGTCGGTGGCCTCGGTTACGATGAGCAGGCCGGTCTCCTGGCGGACTTTAGCCAGTATCTTCAGTCCTTCCTCCCCCAGCCCCTGAAAGCTGTAAGGTGAGGTTCTGGGTTTGAAGGCGCCCCCCCGGAAGACCTGGGCACCGCCTTTTTTCACCAGGCGGGCGATGGTCAGTGCCTGTTCTTCACTTTCTACGGCGCAGGGCCCGGCCATTACCACCGGTTTACCTCCGCCAATCTTAATGTCGCCAACGGTTATAACCCTTGCCTCCGGATGCGTCTCCCGGCTGACCAGTTTATAGGGCTTGGTTACCCGGATGGTCTCCTTTACGCCTTCCATGACCAGAAGCCGTGAGTCATTAACCGGCCCCTGGTTGCCGATAATGCAGACCGCCGTACGCTGGGCGCCGGGCATGGGCACGCCGCGGTAACCCATGTTCTCTATTTCATGAATGATTGCCTGTACCTGTGCCTCGGTAGCATCGTTTTTCATCACCACCAGCATCTGCCTGTTCCTCCTTTGGTTGGATAATCCATAGCTTTAATCCGCCGACCTGACGGCCTTGACGAAATACTTGATTTTTGCCACATCTTTAACCCCCCGGCTCTCCACCCCGCTGGAAACATCAACCCCCCAGGGTTTTAAGCTTGATACCACCTCTCCGACGTTTTCCGGGTGGAGTCCGCCGGCGATGATGACCGGGTATTTGGCCACTGCCCGTCGGGCTGTCTCCCAGGCGAAGACTTTTCCCGTTCCCCCGTACTTTTGCTCAACGAAAGTGTCCAGCAGGTAGATGAAAGGACGGGAACCAAGCTTCTTTTGACCGTTTTCCAGATGAGCTAAAAGCTCCTCCTCCCCCAGCTTATTAGATATATGTATTGCCTTTATTACCGGTTTTTCGATTTGCCGGCAGTACTCCCAGCTCTCGTCACCGCTGAGCTGCACCCAGTCCAGCCCGCAGTCAGCGGCCACCGCATTTACCGTGGCCGCGGGCATATTGACGAATACCCCGGCTGCCGGCAGGTTATGTTCTTTGACCGCAGCCACTATCTCCCGCGCCTTCTCATGCGTAACCTGTCGGGGGCTGGGGGCAAAGACCACCCCGATAAGGTCAGCCTCGGCTTCTATCGCCGCCCGGGCATAAGAGATCTCGGTGATGCCGCAAATCTTAACCTTGGTCACAATAGCTCCTTTATCTTGGCCTCCACGTCATCGGCGGTAACCAGCGCCTCGCCGACCAGTATGGCGTTAACCTTCCATTCCTTCAGCTTCTGCACCTCATCCCGCCCCTTTATGCCGCTTTCGCTGACCACTACCCGGCCCCGGGGGATGGGGGGGCGAAGCTGTCTGGTGACATTTATGTCTACCTTCATGGTATCAAGGTCACGGTTATTAATGCCGATTATTCGGGCGCCACAGGCCAGCGCCCTTTCGAGTTCGTTCTGGTTGTGCACTTCAACCAGGCACTGCATTCCCAGAGCGTGGCTTAAGGAAAGCAGTTCCCCGAGTTCGAAGTCATCCAATATGGCCACAATCAGCAGCACGGCGTCGGCTCCCCAGGCACACGATTCAAATATCTGGTAGGGCTTCAGGATAAAGTCTTTCCTTAATAGGGGAATATCGGGTAAGGCGCGCTTAATGGCTTCAAGGTCTTCCCGGCTCCCCCCGAAATAGCGTGACTCGGTGAGCACCGATATTGCCGCCGCCCCGCACTGGGCATAGGTGCCGGCCAGCTTAACCGGGTCTAGGTCAGGGCATAATACTCCCCGGGAAGGCGACGCCCGCTTGACCTCGGCGATTAAACGGAGGCTATCCCCGCTTAGAGCCGCCGCCAGATTCAGGGGCAAAGGCCTTTCCATAATGGCCGCCCTGAGCTCGGGCAGGGGGATGGTTTCCTGCCTCTGCTTTAGCTCTTCCCGCTTTTCGGCAACAATCTTATCTAGAAACATGGCTCTTAACCGTAGCTCTGGCTCAGTGTAATTAGTTTCTCCAGTTTGTCCAGCGCCTGTCCGTTGTCTATTGTCTCCCGGGCTATCTCGGCGCCTTCCTTCAAGGCGGGCAGCCCTGAGCGATTTTTAGTGCGGTGACTGACCGCTATACCGGCGGCGGCGTTCATCACCACGGCGTCTCTTTTCGGCCCCTTCTCCCCCTCCAGCACCGCGCGCAGTATGGCCGCATTCTCCTGGGGCGTGCCACCCAACAGTGTCTCTACTCCGGCGGCCACCAGCCCGAAGTCCTCGGGGGCCACCTGGTAATCGGTTATCTTGCCGTTGCTTAGTTCCCAAACCCGGGACTTGCCGGCTATTGAGATTTCATCCATTCCGTTCAGGCTATGGACCACTATGGCGTGCTTTGAACCCAGGCGCTGGAGTACCTTAACCAGCTTTCCGCCGAGTTCCTGGCTGGGCACACCCAGAACCTGGGACTCAGCCAGCGCCGGGTTGGTCAGCGGGCCGAGGATATTAAATATAGTGCGTATGCCAATCTCGCGGCGGGGGACAGCGGCGAACTTCATTGCCGGGTGGAAGAGGGGGGCGAACATGAAGCCGATGCCCACCTTTTCCAGGCAGTCTTTCACCTGACTGGCATCAAGTTCAATTTTCATCCCAAGGGCCTCCAGTACATCGGCACTGCCGCACTGACTGGTCATGGCGCGGTTGTTGTGCTTGGCTACCTTTATCCCGGCGCCGGCGGCAACAAAGGCGGCGGCGGTGGAAATATTGAAGCTCCGGGAGTTATCGCCTCCGGTGCCGACAATATCAATCACCGGGCCGGTGGTCTTTACCCGGACTGATTTAGCCCGCATGACGCTGGCCAGCCCGGCAATCTCGTCGGCGGTCTCACCTTTGATTCTGAGGGCGGTGACAAAGGCACCGAACTGGGCTGGTGTTACCTGCCCCGTGGTCATCTCCTCCATCACCCCGGCGGCCTGCTCCATGCTAAGGGACTGCCCATCTATTAATAAGGTAATGGCTTCCTTAATCATGCCGGGCTACCTCCTTGGCCAGGAAATTTCTTAGTATATCCTTCCCGGCGTGGGTCATAAAAGATTCCGGGTGGAACTGCACTCCCTCCACCGGGTGCTGGCGATGGCGCATTCCCATAATGGTGTTATCTTCGGTCCAGGCGGTTATCTCCAGAGAGTCGGGGAGTCCTTCCCGGACTACGACCAGAGAGTGATAGCGGATGGCGGGGAATGGGTTGGGGAGGCCACTAAAGACACCGGTATTATTATGGTAGACCAGAGATGACTTACCGTGCATAATTTCCCGGGCCGGGCCAAAGGCGCCTCCGTAGCTATAGCCGATACACTGATGCCCCAGGCAAACGCCGAGGACGGGCACCTTGGCGCTAAAGTGCCGGATGACATCGTTGGATATGCCGGCGTTTAAGGGGGTGGAGGGGCCGGGTGATATTACGATGCGCTCCGGGTTCATCATTTCAATCTCGTCCAGCGTTATCTTATCGTTGCGGACTACCCGCACCTCTTCCCCCAGCTCGCTTAAGTACTGGTACAGGTTATAGGTAAAGCTATCATAATTATCTATCAGTAACAGCATGGCTGCTCCTTGGCGGCGAGCTTTGGGCTTCCGCTTCCTCAATGGCGTTCAGCAAGGCCCGGGCCTTGTTCATAGTTTCCTCATATTCCCGCGCCGGTACGCTGTCATAGACAATGCCGGCGCCAGCCTGGACGTGGGCTGTTCCGTCGGTCATGATAATGGTCCTTATGGTTATGGCGGTATCCATACTGCCGGAGAAGCTGAAGTAGCCCACGCAGCCGGCGTAGGGGCCTCTCTTGTCCGGCTCAAGCTCGGCGATAGCCTCCATGGCGCGGATTTTGGGCGCACCGGAGACGGTGCCGGCGGGAAAACAGGCGCGCAGGGCGTCGAAGGGGGTGAGTTCGGGGCGCAGCCTGCCTTCCACATTGGTGACCAGGTGCATAACGTGAGAGTAGCGTTCTACATCCATAAGCTCGCTGACCTTGACCGTTCCCGGCAGGCTCACCCGCCCGATGTCGTTGCGCCCCAGGTCTACCAGCATTATGTGCTCGGCCCGCTCCTTTTCGTCATTGCGGAGCTCTTTTTCCAGTCGGG
>JABMRW010000119.1 GCA_013202445.1 Deltaproteobacteria bacterium
ATCACTGATTTTTTAGGGTGAAAAGGGGGTGAGGTTGATAAATGAGGGATGGGGAGGAAAATGCGATTGGTGTTGCCTATTCTTTATTGACAGTGGGGGTGTTGTGGAGTAAAATTTAGGTTGCTGGTGTGAAGTAGAGGAGGTATCCCCATGATAGAGATGACGATTGATAGTATCCGGGTAAGCCTGATGAACTATCAGCGGGTGGTCATTTTGAAGGAAAAAGATGCCGACCGTTATCTGCCTATCTGGATTGGGCCTTCCGAAGCCGACGCCATAGCCGTGAAGCTCCAGGATGTTACCGTGCCCCGGCCGCTAACTCATGACCTGCTGCGCTCGGTAATTGATTCCCTGGGGGCTAGCATTAACTCTATCATCGTAAGCGAGCTCAAGAACGACACCTTTTTCGCCAAGATTATTCTCAATGTGGATGGGGGGCAGATGGAGGTCGACTCACGCCCCAGCGATGCCCTGGCACTGGCGGTGAGGGCGGGGGTGCCTATCTACGCCGAGGAAACAGTCCTGGACAAGGCCGGCATCTTGCTGGATAAGGAGACGGGTAAACCTATAGGCACATCGGGGGAAGGTGTGGGTGGTGTAGCTAAGATGGTCAGCGAGGAAGAGCTGGGTCGGATGTCCGCCTTCCGCGACTTTATTGACACACTTGACATGGACGATTTTGACAAGCGTAAGTCTTAAAAGCATTTTAGCTTGATAATAGTAAGCCCCGGAGCCGCAAGGTCTGGGGCTTTTTGGTGGCCGGCAGAGGTTGACCAGGAGGGGCAGATTTGGTATGCTGGTCACGGCATGGGCAGGTGGGAAGCGGCTTTACGGTTCATAGGGGTGGGGTGGTTCATTGCTATATCAATAGTGCTGGGTGTGTGGGGTGGCCTCTGGCTGGATACTAAATTCGGTACCGCGCCTGTTATGGTAATAGTGGGCTTAATTTTAGGTTTGGTCGTTGCTTTTTACGGTGTTTATAGAATGCTGTTACCCCTTATGCGTAACAAGCGGGACAAGGAGAACAGCTAGTGCCTGAGAAGAAGGGCTGCCTGGGTTGCTCTTTCCCCCTGGTAATCGGGCTGGCGGTTTTTTTCCTGGCCCTGCTGGGCATTGGTATTGCCGCTGGCCCGGTGGGTAAGAGTATTTTTGGCGACCTGGGGTTGCCCGCCTGGCTCTCTGTTCCCCAACCCGAGCTTAAGCTGCCGGCGGACACGGTTTTTCACCTGTTTGGCTTTCCCATTACCAACAGCGTTGTAGCCGCCTGGATTACCATTATCTTTCTGGTGGGGTTTTCCTACCTGATTACCCGACGCATGAAGCTGGTGCCGGGCCGTCTGCAGACTATTTTCGAGTTTCTGGTGGGCTGGCTCTATGACCTCTGCGTCAGCGTTGCCGGCGAGGTAAACGGGCGCCGTTTCTTCCCGGTGGTGGCAACTATCTTTTTATTCGTCGCCTTTAACGCCTGGCTGGCCCTGCTGGTGCCGGGCTACGGCTCGATAACCATCCATACCGCCGAAGGGGAGATACACCTGCTGCGGGCGGCCAATACCGATTTCAATATGCCGCTGGCGCTGGCGCTGACCTCGTTCGGCTTTTTCTGGTACTTCGGCTTTAAGGCGCTCGGTATCCGTTTTATGGAAAACTTCCTTAATGTCAAGGTGCTCAAGGACGGATTTCGCCAGCTTTTCAAGGGCAAGCTTGTGGACGGCCTGCTCGGGATTTTCACCGGGTTTATGACTATCGTTACCGGACTGCTGGAGCTTTTAAGCGTGTTTATCCGGGTTATCAGCCTTACCTTCAGGCTTTTCGGCAATATGACCGCCGGTGAAATCCTGATTTTTGTAATGCTTTTCCTGGTCACCTTCCTGTCTGTCCTTGTCCTGCCGCTCTACGGGCTGGAGCTGCTTATCGGCTTTATACAGGCTATTATATTCGGCGGTTTGACCCTTATCTTCCTGACCGTGGCGGTGCAGTCTCACGGGGAAGAGGCGCACTGAAACATGGTTTAATATAAAAATAATTAAGGAGGTTAGTATGGATCCTGAAGTAATGAAGATGCTGGCGATAGGAATAGGAGTTGGCCTGGGCATGCTGGGGCCGGCCCTGGCCCTGGGGCTTATCGGCTTTTCCGCCCTGCAGGGCATCGCCCGTAACCCCGAGGCGAGGGGACCGATTATGACCAACATGATCCTGGTGGCCGGCCTGGCCGAGGCTATCGGTATCTATGTCCTGATTGTGGCCATTCTTTTGATATTTTTATAGTGTAGTGATTAATCATAGTGTAGTAATCAATCGTTTTAGGAGGCAGTTATGGGACAGGACGGTTTACCTCTAGCTATAGGTATTATTATCGGAGCCGCCGTGCTGGGGGTGTTAATACTGGCCGGTATGGTGGTGGCGGCGGTCATCGCCATATAGACGGAAAAGGGGTTAAAGATGGAAGGTCTTGGAAGTCTGGGTTTTAGTATACCGACTTTGATAGCGCAGGTTGTCAATGTGGCCATCCTTTTCGGGCTGCTCTACCTGGTGGCCTACAAGCCGATTATGCGCATGCTGGACGAGCGCTCCCGCAAGATTAAGGAGAGCATGGATAATACCGAGCGTATCAAGGAGCAGGCGGAGCGCGCCGAGGAAGAGGCCTCAAAGAGGATTGAGGCGGCGGCTAAGGAGGGACAGGAGGCAATCGCCCGGGCGATGCGCACCGGCGAGGATGTCAGGCAGGAGGCGCAGCAGAAAGCCAAGAGTGAGGGCGAAGCCCTTATTACCCGGGCCCGTTCCGAGATTCAGCGGGAGCGGGACGAGGCTATCGAACAGCTGCGCGAGAGTTTTGCCGACATAACCATAGAGGCGGCGGGCAAGGTCATCGACCGTACACTGGACAAGAAAGCCCACCGCGATATCATCGACAAGGTGCTTAAAGAAAGCACCACCCTGAAGAAGGGCTAAAATAGTTTTTTAGGGAGTTAGTGTGGCCAGAAGGTTTAATGCCCGACGCTACGCCCAGGCGGTGTTTAACATCGCCCTGGAGCAAAAAGAATTAGACAGGTGGCAGTCCGACCTGGATAAGGTTGCCGATTTGGGTGGGGACGCCACCGTTATGGCGCTGTTTGAAAATCCCAAAGTGCGCTTTGAGGATAAGGCTAAGCTCTTATCCGGGCAGCTGGGGGATATCAGTCCTTTAGCCCTTAACCTGGTCTATCTGCTGGTGGCTAAAGGCAGGCTGGACGCGATAGGCGACATCGCCGGAGAGTACCGGCGCTTGCTTGACAGCTATCACGGCATAGAGAGGGCCGAGGTTACCACTGCCATTGCCCTCGATGATAAGGACGTAGCCAGGCTGGAGGAACAGCTGGGGGCGGTGGTGGGCAAAAAAGTGGTGGTGAAGACTAAAATTGACTCCCGCCTGATTGGTGGGATTGTGGCCCGGGTGGGGGGCAAGCTGCTGGACGGCAGCACCATCAGCAGGCTGGCGGCAATGAGAAAGGCGCTGGTGGGTGGGGAGCTAAGATGAACAGGCAGTTAAGGAGGTGGCTTAATTGACATCCAGAGGTCAGGACATAGTTTCCGTTATAAAACAGCAGATTGAGCAGTTCGGCGCCGAGTTGACTATGGTTGACGTGGGCACCGTGATTGAGATTGGCGACGGCATCGCCCGCATTCACGGGCTGGCGGCGGCCAAGTACAACGAGCTGCTGCAGTTCCCCAACGAGGTTATGGGTATCGCCCTTAATTTAGAGGAGGACGGTGTGGCCGCCGTTGTCCTGGGCGACTACACCGGCATCAAAGAGGGGGACGAGGTCAAGTGCACCGGGCGCATCGCCGAGATACCGGTGGGCGACGCCCTCATCGGCCGGGTGGTCGATGCGCTGGGACGCCCGCTGGACGGCAAGGGCGCGGTCAAGACCAGTAAAGCCCGCCCCCTGGAGAGGGTGGCCCCCAACGTCACCAAGCGCCAGTCGGTGGACACGCCGGTGCAGACCGGCATCAAGGCCGTGGACAGCATGTTCCCCATCGGGCGCGGCCAGAGGGAGCTTATCATCGGCGACCGCTCCACCGGCAAGACGGCTATTGCCCTTGACGCCATCGTCAACCAGAAGGGCGGCGATTTAATCTGTATCTATGTCGCCATCGGGCAGAAGACCTCCAGGGTTGCCCGGGTAGTAAACACGCTGGAGAGCTACGGGGCGATGGAGCATACCATCGTGGTGGCGGCCAACGCCGCCGATTCCGTTGCCATGCAGTACCTGGCCCCTTACGCCGGCTGCGCTATCGGTGAGGAGTTCATGGAGGAGGGCAAGGACGTGCTGATTGTCTATGACGACCTCTCCAAGCACGCCTGGTCATACCGCCAGCTTTCCCTGCTTTTGCGCCGTCCCCCGGGGCGGGAAGCCTACCCCGGCGACGTTTTCTACCTGCACAGCCGTTTATTAGAGAGGGCGGCCAAATGCTCCGACGAGTACGGGGGCGGCTCCATCACCGCGTTGCCCATTATCGAGACGCAGGCCGGGGATGTTTCCGCCTATATCCCGACCAATGTTATTTCAATTACCGACGGCCAGCTCTATCTGGAGACCGACCTGTTTAACGCCGGCATCCGGCCGGCGCTGAACGTGGGCCTGTCGGTATCACGCGTGGGC
>JABMRW010000120.1 GCA_013202445.1 Deltaproteobacteria bacterium
CACTTCTGTAGGGCGGGAGGGTGGGAAGTAAAACGCACTCTAAAAATCGGGCTGGACTTCCTTTTTTGCCCCACCCCTTTTTCAGGGAGTTTAAAAAGGTCAAACCTCTATAGGACGGGTCAGGGTGAGAAGCAAAACGCACTCTAAAAACCAGGCTAAACTTCCCCTTTTCCCCCCGCTCCTTCGCCTCTAAGGCTTTCCAACTTCTTAGTCATTGACTGCCAGTGTGTCCCCCGCCAGTAGAGACGCTGGCAATTCGGGCACTGCATAAAATAATTCTGGGTCTTAAACACGTAGGGCGGCACCAGCTCGGCCACCTCATCTTTACCCCTCTCCACAAGGGGCTGATTGCACTCCAGACAGATGGTAAACGGCCTGAAGCGGCTATCCAGCCCCAGGGTATCTACCACCTGGTGAATCTGCCGCTCCGGCCGGTCGCTGTCGATGAGCACCGCCTTGATCCGGCCGCTGGTTATCAACCGCCGTTTCATAATGCGGGTATCCCGGCTTAAGATAACCCGCTCCTCGGCTTTAGCGATAGCCACCAGCTCGGAATCATCGTTGCCATCGAAGAAGCGGGCATCGTAACCCATGAGCCGCAACCACCGGGCCAGCTTGCCCACATTGCAGTCAACAATGAAGTTCGGGGTGTCTGCCATGCCCCACCCCCCACTTTATAGCTTTTCCCCACCTCTACAGGCTAATCTCCATCCCCTCACAGGCAAGGGTGATGGAACAACCCAGCGCCTGAGCCACCGCCGCTATCTCGGCCGCTATCTCCCCCTCCAGGTCCGGGTTCATGTGAACCGCCACCACCCGGGGCAGATAGCCGTTAACCTTCTGAAAGCTCTCTAGCTCCTGCTTCAAGAGGCTGGGGGCGAGGTGTCCCGCGCCGGCCACCCACCCGGCATACTTATCCGACGCCGTAACCTCGATGATAAGCAGCTGCGGCGAAACCTGCTGCCAGCAGTCGGCCAGGCCCGGGCCGGTATCCCCGGTATAGAACACCGACTTCCCGTCAGCAGAGGTCACCTGGTAGCCCACGGTGGGGACGCTGTGATTAACCGGCACCGCCAGGACGGTGTAGCCTTCAATCGTCTCCGCCTTATTCGGCTCTAATACGGTAAAATTAAGGGTGGGCTTATTCTCCGGCTTCTGCCGGAAATCGGGGTAAATCTCATCATTCAACAGGTGCCTGGCCAGAACATCAAGCACCGCCGGGATGGAGTAAATACGGGTGGCGGCGCCGCCCAGGAAAAGGCTCATGCCCAGGGCCGGGACGTCCCTGACGTGGTCATAATGCTGGTGGGTGAGCAGGAGGGCCTTGATTTTCCGCTGCTCTTCCAGCGACAGGCTGGAGGTAAGGGAGCCGGCGTCTATGGCCAAAACATCGTCAATCAGCAGACTGACCGGCTTTTGGTTTTGCCTTTCGCAGTTGTGAGCGCCTAAAACCTTGATGTTCATTTTCAGTCAATCCCTAAGCCACCGCTTCAGCGCCGGCCAGCGGCTTAACCTTATTTTTCAGGAAATGAACCAGCAGGTAACAGAACGGCGTGTCCAGGGCGGCTATACCCAGCTTGATTAAATACTGGGTAATAAGCATATTTACCAGAACGCTATTAGGCACCATCCCCCAGAAAGCGATGGTGATGAACAAGCTAGTATCCAGCGCCTGGGAGACCATCGTCGAGGCATTATTGCGCAGCCACAGGAACCTGGCCTTCGTCTTTTCCCGCCAGAACTGGAAGGCAAAGACATCGTGGTGCTGGCTCACCAGGTAGGCAATCATCGAGGCCAGGACAATCCGGGGCACCATGCCCAGCACGGACTCGTAAGCCGCCTGCCCCTCCCAGAACGAAGCCGGCGGCAGCAATCGCCCGCCGACGACCAGTATCACCATCAGTATACTGGCGCCGAAACCCAGCCAGACAACCCTGGAAGCTGTTTTTCTCCCGTAAAGCTCGGTGATGACATCGGTAAACAGGAAAGTCAAGGGATAAGCGATTACTCCGGCGGGAACAATCCAGCCGCCAATGGCGATAAGCTTGACGGTTATGATGTTGGCGGTAATCAAACAGGTAACGAACAGCGTGGCTAATACTGCTAGAACCATCCTAGATCCAGCGCTTACGGCGGAAGAAATAGAGCATCCCGCAGGCAATGACTATCCAGACCACGAAGACCAGCACGAAGGAAAAGGGGGAATTCTGGAAAGGCAGCGGGATATTCATGCCGTAAAGCGAAGCGACCACGGTCAGGGGCAGCAGGATAGTAGCGATGGTGGTCAGCACCCGCACCACCTCATTGGTGCGATTGGTCGCCAGGGAGTCATGGGTATCGCTCAGCCCCTCGATTATCTCTTTATACTCATCCAGGGCGTCCCAGAGCTTATCGACGTGGTCGGTCATATCGCCGAAGTAAACCTCCATCTCCATCGGGGTAAAGCGGCGAATCTTGGGTTCCATGCTGCCGATAACCGCCCTCATCGGCCAGATAATGCGGCGGAAGGAGATGACATCCCGCCGCAGGGCGGAGATTTCCCGCACCGTGCCCCGCATACTCTCCGAAAAGATATTATCCTCCACCTCCTCGATATTGACGCCAATCTTATTAAGTATGGGGATACAGTAGTCAACCAGCCGGTCAACTACGCGATAGAGGAGGTAGCCGGAACCCTGGCCGAAGTGCTCCTCCCTTATCTCTTCATCGGTCTGGCACTGGTTGAACAGCTTGACCAGCGGCTTTAGGTCGCCCTTATGCAGGGTAATGAGGTAGCCCTGGCCGATAAACACCGATACCTGGCTGGAGGTAGTCACCCTCGCCTCGGGGTTAAATACGGGAAAATGGAAGACCAGGAACAGGTAGTCGTCATAGACGTCTATTTTCGGCCGCTGGATGCGGCTGAGGCAGTCGTCCAAATCCAGGGGGTGGAAGGGGTAGCTCTGCGCCAGGTAATCTGTCTCCAGCCTGGTCGGCTCCTCGATATTAATCCAGGTCAGCTCCCCCGCAGTGACCGACTCTACATGCAGCTTCGTATCGACGCCTGTTTCAACCTCAGCGCCGGCCCTTTTTTTCCGTATTCTGGAGACAGCCATTTTCCTCATTCTAGGCATAGCCATGATAACTTAAACCTTAATAACTTAAACCTTAAGCCCAATCTCGCCCTATTTTAGCACAATTGCATTTGTAGAGGAATACCTTGAACGCAAAAAGGTGCCAGTATTGCCTGATGGCAAACGGTCTGCTAAACTAAAAACGGCTTTTTAAGGGAGATTAAAGATGCGGGGCAGGACAAAACCCTCCTGGGGTCATAACCTCAAGATTAAAATCAAGAAAGCGCTGGGAATGAACGTCATCCTCTGCGATAACTGCAAGTGGAACTGGCGCAGCTCATGCCATGACCCGGTGCGTCCCCACGCCACCTGGTGTCCTGACTTTGAAAAGCGCGGAAAATAGCCCTATTTTCTCTCGAGCACGACCGCCATCCCCTGCCCACCGCCGATGCACAGTGTCGCCAGACCCAGCTTGTAATTTTTGCGCATCATCTCATAGGCAAGGGTAACCAGAATCCTGGCGCCGGTACAGCCTATGGGGTGTCCCAGCGAGATGCCGCTGCCATGAGCGTTAACCTTATCGACGCCAAGCCCAAGGTCTTTCATAACCCCGATGGCCTGAGAGGCAAAGGCCTCGTTTAGCTCAACATACTCTATATCACCCAGGCTAAGTCCAGCTAACTTCAGCGCCTTCCTGGTGGCCGGAACCGCCCCCATCCCCATATAGGCCGGGTCAATTCCGCCGGAGGCGTAAGACTTAATCGTTGCCATCGGCTCTAACCCCAGAGCCCTGGCCTTCTCCGCCGACATCACCACCAGGGCGGCGGCGCCGTCGGTTATCCCGGAGGCGTTACCGGCGGTTACCGACCCGTCCTTTTTAAAGACGGCGGGCAGCTTGGCTAAAGCCTCCAACGAGGTCTCCCTGGGGTGCTCATCGGTATCAAAGGGCTTGACCTCCCTCTTCACCCTCACCTCCACCGGGACTATCTCTTCTTTAAATATGCCATTCTTTATCGCCGCCAGCGCCCTCTCCTGGCTCAGCAGGGAAAGCTTATCCTGCTCCTGCCTGGTTATGCCGTACTTCTCGGCGATACTCTCCGAGGTTAAGCCCATGTGGTAGTTATAGAATATCTCCCAGAGTCCGTCGTAGACCATGCCGTCGACCATCTCGGTGTTGAACATACGGGCTCCCCAGCGGGCGGCGGGCATATAGTAAGGGACGGAGCTCATGTTCTCCATGCCGCCGGCCACGATAACCTCGGCATCGCCCGCCTTGATTGACTGGGCGGCTAAAGCCACCGACTTCATCCCCGAGGCGCAAATCTTGTTCACGGTGTAGGCATTTACCTCCTTGGGTATGCCGGCGTATATAGCCGCCTGGCGGGCGGTATTCTGCCCCTGCCCCGCCTGGAGGACATTACCCATGATAACCTCGTCTATACTGACTTCTTTCAACGAGCTGTCCCAGTCGGCGTATTTCTTCTCCAGCTCAATCAGGCCGTCGCCCTTAAACGCCTCGGGGGCTAACCTAAGCACCTCGGCGTCCACTTTAGGGCGCAGCCCGGCTGCTTTGAGCGCCTCCCTGATAACAATACTACCCAGCTTAACCACGGGGGTATCCTTTAGCGCCCCGCCGTAGTTAGCTATAGCCGTTCTTATCCCGCTGACAATGACCGCTTCAGACATAATTCCGCCTCCTTCTCGTCATAGCTAATTATTTCCTTATCGCAAGATGAAGAATAGGGAGCCTACTTATAGTCGTAGAAGCCCTTGCCCGTCTTCCGCCCCAGCCAGCCGGCGGCAACCATCTTGTCCACCAGCGTCGGCACAATGTATCTCGGGTCCTTAAGCTGCTCGTAGAGCGCGTCGGCGACAAACTTGACTATATCAATCCCGACCATATCGGCCAGGGTGAGCGGCCCCATCGGGTAATTCAAGCCCAGCTGTATGGCGTTATCGATATCCTCCCGGCTGGCGATACCCTCCTCGTAGAGTTTTATACAGTGCAGCAGGAAGGGTATCCAGAGCCGGTTAACGATAAAGCCCGGCCCGTCCTGAGCAACAACGGTGGTCTTGCCCAGCACCTCACCGAACTTCTGGCTGGCCTCAAGCACCTCATCGCTGGTGGCAATAGTCTTGACAATCTCCAGCAGCTTCATAACCGGCGCCGGGTTAAAGAAGTGCAACCCCACAACCTTATCCGGCCGCTTGGTTGCCACCGCCATCTTAATGATAGACAGGCAGGAGGTATTGGTGGCCAGGATGGCATTTGGCGGGCAGATTCCGTCCAGCTCGGCAAATATCTTCTTCTTCAGCTCCAGATTCTCGATGGCGGCCTCAATCACCAGGTCACAATCGGCAAAATCCTTGGTGCTGGTGGTACCCTTAAGGCGGCCCATTATGGCATCCTTATCCGCCTGGGAGAGCTTGCCCTTTTCCACGCTTCTGGCTAGCGTTTTATCAATCGCCCCCATACCCTTTTTTAAAAACTCGTCGTTTATTTCCGAAACCACCACCTGATAGCCCGACTGAGCGCAGAGCTGAGCGATACCCCCACCCATTGAGCCACAACCAACTACACCAACCTTCTTAATTTCCATGGTGCTCCTCCCTTACATTATTTTGCTTTGTAGTTCGGCTTTCTCTTCTCCACGAAAGCCCTGGTTCCCTCGTCGAAGTCCTCGGTACCCATTACATAGGCTACCAGTAAGTTCTCCAGCTTCAACCCCTCCTCCAAAGTCATGGCCGAACCTCTAACCATCGCCTCTTTAGCCGCCCTGACCGCCAGAGGCCCCGCCTTGCAGATAATTTGAGCCCATTCCTTAGCTGTGGCCATAACCTCAGCCTGAGGCACCACCTTATTCACCAGTCCGATACGGTATGCTTCCTGGGCATCTATCAGTTTCCCCATCAGCAATAGCTCAGCCGCCTTACACCAGGGAATAGCCCGCGGCAACCGCTGCGTTCCCCCCCACCCCGGAATCAGCCCCAGGTTCACCTCGGGTGTTCCCAGACGAGCGTTCTCGGCAGCTATTCTTATATCGCAGGCCAGGGCCAGTTCCAGCCCCCCGCCCAGCGCCATGCCGTTGATGGCAGCAATAAGCGGCTTGGCCATCTCCAGCCCCCGCATTATGCTGGGTGGCATTGACCATTGGTCCCGGCGGTGCTCCCTCATAAAGGGCAGGGTATCCTTGATATCGGCGCCGCCGCAGAAAGCCTTCTCGCCAGCACCGGTAACGATGCCAACCCAAAGCTCGGGGTCGTCTCTAAAGTCCAACATTGCCTCAAGGAGTCCCTGCACCGTCTCCATGTTCAGGGCATTCATTGCCTCGGGGCGATTTATGGTGAAGATAGCCACCCTTCCCTCTTTCTCATAGTTAACAGCCATAACCAACCTCCTTCGTAACTTAATAAGGGTCAACAAGTGGACAATTAAGAGGGGTAACCGTGTTGAATTTTAACAGAGAGCCCAAGCCAGCGTCAACTTTCAGCACCCCCCCCTTTTTAAGTTTTGTTTTTCTTCCCATACCCGCCCACCCAAAAAGGCTCCGCCTCTTTATAACTCTGTAGCCCCACCCCTCATTGGAGTTATACCCCTCCTTATCCCCACCCCCCAAGAAGAAATTGATAGAAGTATCACTTCTGTAG
>JABMRW010000121.1 GCA_013202445.1 Deltaproteobacteria bacterium
CTGCGGTAGTGGGAGCTAAGGCTAAAAATACGGATGGCGTCGGCGCTATATCTCTCCAGTGCTTCTCTTATCGTTATCATCTTGCCCAGTGATTTACTCATCTTATCTTCACCCAGCTGCACCAGCCCGTTATGCAGCCAGTACTTAACAAAGGGCTTCTTGCCGGTAAAGCTCTCCGACTGGGCAATCTCGTTCTCGTGGTGGGGGAAAATCAGGTCCTGCCCCCCGCCGTGGATGTCCAGGGTATCCCCCAGGTATTTCAGGGACATGGCGCTGCACTCGATATGCCAGCCCGGCCTGCCCTGCCCCCAGGGAGACTCCCAGTACGGCTCGCCCGGCTTGGACGCCTTCCAGAGGGCAAAGTCCATGGCGTCCTCTTTTTCCTCGCTGCCCATGGCCCCCTCGGCGGCTCTCATCGCGTCCAGGCTGCGGTGGGAGAGCCTGCCGTAGTCGGTAGCGCTCCTCACCCGGAAATAGACGCTGCCGCCGGCGGGATAGGAGTGCCCCTTGTCTATCAGGCCCTGTATCACCTCGATGATTTTAGGTATCTCTTCGGTAGCCCTGGGGTAGACATCGGTTTCCGCCCTGGCGATATTCAGGGCGTCCATATCGTCAAAGTAGCTCTGGGTGTACTTCTCGGCCAGCTCACGGGGGGCAATGCCGCGCTGGTTGGCCCGGTCGATAATCTTGTCGTCGATATCGGTCACGTTCTGCACATATTTGACCTTGTATTTTTTATAGCGCAGGTAGCGCCGGATGACATCAAATATGACGTAGCTCATGGCATGGCCGATGTGGGCGTCGTCATAGGGGGTAACACCGCAGACGTATATCTTTACCTCGTCGCCCTGCGGCGAAAACTCTTCCTTCTTACCGGATAGGGTGCTGTATATCTTCATCTTTACTCGTATACCCTTATTTTTCTTTCTTGTCAGGAGGCTGGCGCTTCTCCAGCCCGGCGATTCTTTTTTCCAGGTCTTCCAGCCTCTCCCCTACCGGGTCGGGCAATCTCTCCACAGTATCGGTATCAGGGTTTCTCATCGCCACCACCCTTCCCGGCACCCCAACCACGGTGGCGTGAGGCGGCACCGAATTAACCACCACCGAGCCGGCGCCGACCTTGGCGTCATCGCCGATGGTGATATCCCCGATAACCTGTGCCCCTACCCCCACCACCACGTTGTTGCCCAGCGTGGGGTGGCGCTTTACGTGCTGCTGGCTGGTGCCTCCCAGGGTCACCCCCTGGTAGAGGGTGACATTGTCGCCAATCACCGAGGTCTCGCCGATAACCACCCCCATGCCGTGGTCGATGAAAAAGCCTTCCCCAATCGTTGCTCCTGGGTGAATCTCGATGCCGGTAAAAAAGCGGCTGCAATGAGAGATGAGCCGGGGCAGCACCGGAACGTGCCACCGGAACAGGGTGTGGGCCAGGCGGTGGTACTGGCGGGCGTGAAATCCGGGGTAAGCCAGCAGAATCTCTAGGGTGCTGACCGCCGCCGGGTCGTGGTCAAAAGCGGCCTTGATGTCATTTTTTATGCTTCTGCAAAGTCCCATGGTTACTCTTTTCCTTCAATCATGGCTACGGCCAGAGCCTCCATCCCTTTACCTTTGCCGATACAGCCCAGGCCGTTAGCGGTGCTTGCCTTGACGCTTACCCGTTCTACCTCGATACCGAGGGTCTGGCTTAAGCTCTGCCGCATCCGGTCGATGAACCCGGCCAGCTTCGGCTCCTCGGCGATAACCGTAGCATCGATGTTAACTATCCGCCAGCCCTGAGCCACCAGCTTGTCCCCCACCTCTTTAAGCAGGGTTAAGCTGGAGATATCCTTATACTGAGGCTCACCGGGCGGGAAATGGCCGCCGATGTCACCCAGGGCGGCGGCGCCCAGCAGTGCGTCGATAATGGCATGAGTGAGCACATCGGCGTCACTCCAACCGTCAAGCCCCTTACCGAAGGGTATCTCCACCCCCCCGATAACGAGCTTCCTCTTTTTGACCAGAGGGTGAACATCATAGCCCGTGCCGATTCGCAGCTTATTTTTCTCGCTCAAGCAGAGCCTCCGCTATTAACAGGTCATCACTGTTGGTTATCTTTATATTATCATAAGAGCCCATATACAGCTTAACCTCATAGCCCAGTGCCTCAACCAGAAAGGCATCATCGGTCGCCTCGCCTGCCGCCCTGTGGTATGCTTCAGAGATTAAATCAGGCCGAAATACCTGCGGCGTCTGTACCGCCCATAGATTTTGACGTGGCGGTGTCTGGCGTACTATCCTATCGTCCCCGGCGACCTTAATTGTGTCGGTGACGGGAACGGCGGCTACCGCCGCCCCGGTCTCTTTAGCCGCCTCCAGCCCCCGCTCAATCAGCTCTCTGGTTACCAGCGGGCGGGCGCCGTCGTGAATTACCACCCAGTCGCATTCATCAAGCCTGGCCAGCCCCGCCGCCACCGAATCCTGCCTCCTTTTCCCCCCGGCGCAGACCTCTATGGGCTTAGACCGCTCCTCCCCGCCTATCAGCTCACGGCACTTTCCCACATTATTTTCACTCACCACCACTACTATCTGGCTAACTGATTCACACTGCTCAAAGGCAGCAAGCACACGGGATAAGACGGGTTTTCCCCCCAATGGGGCGAAGACCTTATCTATACCGTTCATCCGCCGGCTCTCCCCGGCAGCCACAATTATAGCGCCTACTTTTTGGTTATTCATATACGAATATATTGTAAATTAAACCTGCATAGAGGTTCATAAAAGAAGGCAAAGACCTAATCTTCTATTAATTTACCTTGTTCGGGTGGGGCAAATGGAGAAGTAATTAACTGCATCTCTATTAAAACATTTTTCCTACGTAGCCCACGAATATCAGTAGCTTCATATATTTTGGGTTTCCCCACAATTTTCCCAAGGCCACGTTTTTGAGCGAGATAAGCCGTTCTCTCTGCTTCAGAAATAAGACTATCTCTTGCTGCAATATAGACCCTCCCTAGACCTCTACCCCTTGCCCACTGAATAGCTTGCAAATAGCCCGTAATGCCTTTAGTAGCCAGTTTATCCGCTGTCCCAACCATTAAAAAGATCATTGATATACAGTTGCCATTAAAAGATGTCTCACATTTCTCCCCAGGTTGTCTTTTAGCTATGACATCCATGTATTCGACAAATTGCCTTGTCTCACTCTTATGTGTTTCAGTTGGGTAGCGACTTCCAACCTTCGCCCCAAAATCTCTAAGCTCTCGCAATACTACCTTTGTAAATAAACCCTGATCATCAAACCTATCAAGAATACGGCAAATATTATCTAAATCTGGCTTCTCTTTGATTGCAGGCTCTATGACTTCCCTATGTAGATAAGTAATGGCACTCTGGTGCTGCGTTGCGCTTAGTAGCTTCCTCGTGACTGTAAAGTCTATCGCATCACCTAGACAATCATCCAAGTATATTCTTGAAGTTGGTAATACACCGACAGGACAAAAAGCTAGCATCGCATGAACAATATTCTTATCGTCATGTTTTCTGTCGCGAATTCTTACGAGTATCATGTTTTTAGTTTTCAGCAACTCTGCTCTTTCTACATCCGTTACAAATTTGAGTTCCATGTTATAGGGCATAGTATTTGGAACTTCTTTGTCAATAGAGCGACTAAACGAGTTTATATTGCTTTGAATCTCTGTTTTTATGGCTCTTCTTCGCCATCTTGTACTGACCTGCGAAAGGAGGTCATAGACCTTTGCGACTGGTTTCTCAAACTTCTCATAACATAGAGCAAAAATGAGTAATACTATTATTAGGAATCCCCATCCACCGTATTGTGCTAACCAGCCAAGAACATCATCCATTGCAGGATGCTACCCCCTTAGTAGTAACTATCCTAATGCATTTATCACTATCACATGACACTCTTATATCATTCCCGCTTGGGAAGATTGACCCTAGGTTATCCAGACCCACAGAACAATCACAAACAGCACAATTTATTTCACCCGCAATAAGTTTATCTAAAATTCCGAGGTTCATAAGGACTTGTTCTAAATCTTGATCGTATATAGCTTTAATCTCAACTCTCTTGCGCATTTAATCTCCTCCTTCTATCACGCTCCCACAACTAATTGAATTATGCTACTTTCTGGTTCCTTTGTAAATTATAAATTGTCGCTCTTATCCTTTGCCTTCTTCCCCACCAGCCCCACCCCTATCGCCTCCCTCAGTGTGCTAACCGGCAAAATCTTTATATTCTTTGGAACTGAAATATTAGCGCCGGTTTTAGGCACCAGGCAGCGCTTAAAGCCCAGCCGGGCGGCTTCGGCCACCCTTCGGTCTAACTGGGAGACGGCTCTCAGTTCACCGCTCAAGCCCACCTCCCCAACCGCCACCAGCTGCGGGTCAACGGCAACATCTCTGGCGCTGGAGGCAATAGCCAGGGCAATGCCCAGGTCAGCCGCCGGCTCGCCGACTTTCAGCCCGCCGGTGACATTGGCGATGATATCCTGGTTGCCCAGCCTCAAGCCGGCCCTCTTGGTCAGCACGGCGGTAATTAACAATAAACGCCCGTAGTCGACCCCGTTGGCGGTGCGCCGGGGCAGGCCGAAAGATGTAGGCGTGGTAAGGGCTTGAATCTCCACCAGCAGGGGACGGCTGCCCTCCAGTGTAGGCCCCACCGCCGAGCCGATAGCCTCC